>NZ_JBHHMJ010000553.1:0-12418 GCF_042136455.1 Stenotrophomonas sp. 3diitr2024 | reverse complement strand
GCCGCTGGCCGGCAATCCGCGATGCTGCCGAAATCCATGAGGTTGCCGGCCAGCGGCCGGCACTACCAGATCAACCACATCGGGTCAGAGCCCTTCCGCAGCGCGGAAGGGATCCGACCCGCGCATCAGCCGCGGCTGACGCGGCCGACCGGCGTGTTGCCGCCGTCGCCGAGGAACTTGCGCGGGTTGACCACGTTGCCGTTCTCCCACACCTCGAAGTGCACGTGGGCACCGGTCGAACGGCCGGTGGAACCGGCCTTGGCCACTTCCTGGCCGGCACGGACCAGGTCGCCGGCCTTCACCACCAGGCGCGAATTGTGCGCGTAGCGGGTGACATAGCCATTGCCATGGTCGACATCGACGACATTTCCGTAGCCGCCCTTCACGCCGGCGAAGCTGACCACGCCCTCGGCCACGGCCATCACCGGGTCACCGACCTTTGCGTGGAAGTCCATGCCCTTGTGGGTGGCGGCGCCGCGGCCGAACGGGTCGGCACGGGTGCCGAAGCCGGAGGTCACGTAGCTGTTGCGGATCGGCATGCGCGACGGCACGGCGTTCTGCTGCAGCTGGTGGTCGAACATCAGCGATTCCATCACCGACAGCTGGCGGCCTGAAGCAGCGAAGCGCTGCTCCAGCACCTGTAAGTCGGCGTTGACGTCCTTGACCGGGATGTCGCTGGTCGGGCCGCCTGCGTCACCGTCACCGAGGCCGGGGGTCTCGTTGAAGTCGAACTCGCCGTCCTCCAGCTTGCCCATCTGGGTCAGCCGTTCGCCGAGGGCGTTGAGGCGGGTCGCCTGGGCCTGCAGCTCGCCGAGGCGAGCCGCCAGCGCATTGACCTGGGTCTGCGCATCGCGCTTGACCTTGGCCAGCTCCGCATCCTGGCGCTCGACCTTGGCCTGCAGCCGGGAATCATTCAGCGCGCTGGCGCCAATGCCGCCAGCAAGGCCGATAATGCAGCCTACCCCGAGCACGCTGCCCAGCAGGGCGCGGGGGCGGTCCTCGAAATAGAACCGCAAACGCGTGATCGGCGACGATTTGGCCTGTCCTTCACGCGTTTTGATTACGATCTTTTTGAATGCCATCAGTGAGTTTTCATGTCTGAGCCGAAATCCAGCGTTCGCCCCGCGTCGGCACCGAAACCGGCGCTGGATGCGGTAATGGCGGACAAAAGCGGGAACCCGCTGCGGCGTGCCCTGTGGCTCGACGCGCTGGACCGTCAGTTGCGCCCCCAGTTGCCGCCACCTCTGCGCAGCCGTTGCCGGCTGGCCAATGTGGACGGGGAACACCTCGTTTTTCTCGTCGAGTCCCCGGTCTGGCATGCCAAGTTGCGGCTTGCCGAAGCCCAGCTGCTCGACGCGGCCCGTTCCATCGGGCTGAAGGCCACCAGGGTGACCATCAAGACTGCGTCTCCCACTCCCACGCGCTCCCCAGCGCTCGACAACCGGAATGGACCCCACGCAGTTTCAGCCGCCACGCACAAAGGGCTACGCGACGCCTTGGCTTGCCTGCAGGACGTTCCTTCGAAGCCGAAGAAGCGGTCCTGACGACAACGGAGCATCCGGCTCCGCTCCCCGTCGCGCGTGTCACCACGGCGTGAAACATTTCGGGGGCCGGGTCGCATCCTAGCGGCCATCCGGGGGCCTGTCGTTAGATTGTTGTTAAAACTGCGTTAAATTCAGGCTTCTGATCCAACAGGTTCACAAAACCGTGACCTTGAACCAGCCTTGACGTCTTTCAAGCACGCTGAATGCGTCGGCGACGGAGGAAACAAGAACGCCGCCCAGGAAGGCGGCGTTCTTATCTTTAAATTCAACAACCTATGGAATCAGGCGTACGCCGGAGTGGCGTATTCCACCGGATCCGGGGTGGCCGGCGAGTCGAAGCTGACCCATTCCCAGGCACTGGCATCGGCCATCAGGGCCCGCACCAGCTTGTTGTTGAGCGCGTGGCCGGACTTGAAGCCTTCGTAGGCACCCAACACCTGGCCACCGGCCAGATAGAGGTCGCCGATGGCGTCAAGGATCTTGTGGCGCACGAATTCGTCGGCGTAGCGCAAGCCGTCTTCGTTGAGCACGCGGAACTCGTCCAGCACGATGGCGTTGTCCATCGAACCGCCCAGACCCAGGTTGCGCTCGCGCATGTACTCCAGGTCGCGCATGAAACCAAAGGTGCGCGCGCGGGAGATTTCCTTGGTGTAGGCCAGCGTCGAGAACTCGATTTCCTGGCGCGACTGCTTGGCCGGAATCATCGGGTGGTTGAACTGGATGGTGAAACCCAGCTTGTAACCCTCGTACGGAGTGAAGCGGGCCACCTTGTCGCCCTCGGTCACTTCCACAGTCTTCAGCACGCGGATGAAGCGCTTGGGCGCATCCTGTTCCACGATGCCTGCCGACTGCAGCAGGAACACGAACGGGCCGGCCGAACCGTCCATGATCGGCAGCTCGGCCGAGGACAGCTCGACGATGATGTTGTCCACACCCAGGCCGGCCAGCGCCGACATCAGGTGTTCGACGGTCTGGATCTTGGCGTCGTTGCAGGTCAGGCCGGTGCACAGGGTCACTTCGGTGACCAGTTCGGCCTTGGCCGGCACTTCCACCACCGGGTCCAGGTCCACGCGGCGGAACACGATGCCATGGTTGACCGGTGCCGGGCGCAGGGTCATGTAGACCTTGTCACCACTATGCAGGCCAACGCCGGTGGCGCGGATCGTGTTCTTGAGGGTGCGTTGCTGGATCATGGGGATGGACCGGAAGTGACACATTAGATTAACACGCGCACTCCCCTACCCTGGCTGAAACGCCAGTGACAGCCACCGGCAGGACACACCGGCACGCCGCTGGGAAAGCGCGTGAAGCAGGGCGGCCGGGCCCATCCTGGCCCGGCGCCCGCATTTTCAGGACATGGTGGCGC
Source organism: Stenotrophomonas sp. 3diitr2024 (assembly GCF_042136455.1). Taxonomy (NCBI): domain Bacteria; kingdom Pseudomonadati; phylum Pseudomonadota; class Gammaproteobacteria; order Lysobacterales; family Lysobacteraceae; genus Stenotrophomonas; species Stenotrophomonas sp. 3diitr2024. Next base: position 9,508 of record NZ_JBHHMJ010000553.1, on the reverse strand, counting down.
AACCCGGGGAGGACAACCCCGGGCCGCCCCGCTTAGTCCGCCTGGCGGCGCAGGAAGGCCGGGATGTCCAGGTAGTCGTTCGGCAGTTCCGCCGCTGCCGGGGCCGAAGCCGCCGGGGCCGACGGGGCCGACGCCGCCGCGGTATCGCTGCTGGCGCGACGCAGGCCCAGGCCCATGCCGCCCACGGCCTTGGACACGGCGTCGCCGCCGTTGTCGAACTCGCCGAACTCCGGCTGGCCGGTGGTGGCGTTGCGGACCAGCTTGATCGGTGCACGCTCGCCCGGACGCTGGGTCTTGCTGGCCGAGACGCGGTTCAGGCCAGTGGCCACGACGGTCACGCGCACTTCGTCCTGCATGTCCGGGTCCAGCACGGTGCCGACCACGACGGTGGCGTCTTCCGAAGCGAAACCGTCGATGGTGCGGCCGATCTCGTCGAACTCGGCCATGGTGAAGTCGGCGCCGGCGGTGATGTTGACCAGGATGCCGTTGGCACCGGCCAGGTTCACATCGTCCAGCAGCGGGTTCTGGATCGCCGATTCGGCAGCGGCCTGGGCGCGGTCATCGCCCCGTGCGGTGCCGGTACCCATCATCGCCAGGCCCATTTCGGACATGACGGTGCGCACGTCGGCGAAGTCGACGTTGATCAGGCCCGGACGCACGATCAGGTCGGCGATGCCCTGCACGGCGCCCTGCAGCACGTCGTTGGCGGCGCGGAAGGCCTGGATCATGGTCGCGTTGCGACCCAGCACGGTGATCAGCTTCTCGTTCGGGATCGTGATCAGCGAGTCGCAGTGCTGGCTCAGTTCCTCGATGCCCTTCAGCGCCACCTGCATGCGGCGACGGCCTTCGAACGGGAACGGCTTGGTGACCACGGCCACGGTCAGGATGCCCATTTCCTTGGCCAGCTGCGCCACCACCGGCGCAGCGCCGGTGCCGGTGCCGCCGCCCATGCCGGCGGTGATGAACACCATGTCCGCGCCCTGCAGCGCGTCCATGATGCGCTCACGGTCTTCCAGCGCGGCCTGGCGGCCGACTTCCGGGTTCGCGCCTGCGCCCAGGCCCTTGGTCACGTTGGTACCCAGCTGCAGCTGCAGCTTGGCACCACAATTCTTGATGGCCTGCGAGTCGGTGTTGGCGGTGATGAACTCCACGCCGTCCACCGCCGAGTTGACCATGTGCGCCACGGCATTGCCGCCGCCGCCGCCCACGCCAACCACCTTGATCACCGCATTGGGTGCCATCTTTTCGATCAGTTCAAAATGCGCCATGTCCGTGTCCTCGTTGTATCCGCTTGTCGGTGGCATGGACGGTCGGGCCTCCTGCCTTCGCGTGTCATGTTGCCGTTGCGGCTGTGTGGGTTGTGTAGTGCGTTGTTGCGTTGTGATGCGGGTACTGCGGGTGTTGCGCCGGGCCGGGCCCGGAGTTACGGGTTCCGCGTCAGAACTCGCCGCGGAACCAGGTCTTGAGCTTCTTGAACATGCTTCCAGCGCGCCCGGTCGGCAGCGACGGTCGCCGCGGGTGCTCGATCTGGCTGCCCATCAGCAGCAGGCCCACGCCGGTGGCGTGCACCGGGTTGCCGACCACTTCGCCCAGGCCGGTGACGTGCTGCGGGATGCCCACGCGCACCGGCATCTGCAGCATTTCCTCGGCCAGTTCGACCACGCCTTCCATCTTCGATGCGCCCCCGGTCAGCACCATGCCGGCGCGCACCAGTTCCTCGAAGCCGGAGCGGCGCAGTTCGGCCTGCACCATCTCGAAGATCTCCTCGTAGCGACCCTGCACGGCCTGCGCCAGCGAATGGCGCGGCATGCGGCGCGGCGGGCGGTCGCCGACCGACGGCACCTGGATGCTCTCCTCGGCCGTGGCCAGCTGGGCCAGAGCGCAGGCATAGCGCACCTTGATCTGCTCGGCTTCCGGGGTCGGCGTGCGCAGCATGTGCGCGATATCGTTGGTCACGTGGTCGCCGGCGATCGGCAGCGAGGCGGTGTGGCAGATCGCGCCCTGCACGAACACCGCGATGTCGGTGGTACCGGCGCCCATGTCGACCAGCACCACGCCCAGCTCGCGCTCGTCGGCGGTCAGCACCGCCACGCTGGAGGCCAGCGAGGACAGCACCAGGTCGTCCACCTGCAGGCCGCAGCGCTGCACGCACTTGCTGATGTTGGCCGCCGCCGACTGCGCGCACACCACCAGGTGCGCATGTACCTCCAGGCGCACGCCGGTCATGCCGACCGGGTTGCGGATGCCCTCCTGCGAATCGTCCAGCACGTACTCGCGCGGAATCGCGTGCAGGATCTTCTGGTCGGCCGGGATCGCCACCGCCTTGGCTGCGTCGAGCACGCGATCCAGGTCGCCCCAGGTCACTTCACCGTCGCGGATCGGCACGATGCCCGGCGAGTTCTTGCACTGCACGTGGTTGCCGGAGATCGAGGCGTACACCGAACGGATCTCGCAGCCGGCCATCAGCTCGGCTTCTTCCACCGCACGCTGGATCGACTGCACGGTCGATTCGATGTCCACCACCACGCCACGCTTCAGCCCGCGCGATTCGTGCGAGCCGATGCCGATCACTTCGATCGGGTTGCCCGGCGAATACTCGCCCACCAGCGCCACCACCTTGGAGGTGCCGATGTCCAGGCCAACGATCAGCGATTTGTCACCCTTGCGATTCATGTCCTTTCCTGCGTGCTTCTGGCCGGGGTCGCCGGCGTTTTCGCCGGCGTGGCCGGGGTACCCCAGCTCAGCGTGAAACCATTGGTGTAACGGAGGTCGGCGCGCTCGATCGGCGCGTCCTGGCGGTTGAGCTGCGGCAGCACCTTGACGAAGCGCTGCATGCGCGAGCGCGCGTCGTCACGGCCGACCACCACTTCGGTGCCGTTGCTCAGTACCAGCGACCAGCTGCCGCGTGCATCCATCGTCACCCGGCGCACGTCGACGCCGGCCGGTGCGAACAAGGCACGCGAGTCGCTGTACAGCTTCATCACTTCCTGGGTCTGGCTGTCCGGGCCATCCAGCTCCGGCAGTTCCAGGTCGGACAGCTTCTTCGGCGTGGGGAACAGCTTGCCCTGCTCGGAGACCAGGCGGTCGTTGCCCCAGCGTGCGAACGGCTTGTGCTCGACCAGGGTCACTTCCAGCACGTCCGGCCACTGCTTGCGTACCTGCGCGCTTTCCACCCACGGCAGCTTTTCCAGCGCGTCCTGCGCATCCTGCAGCTTGACCGCGAAGAACCCGGCGCGCGCGTACGGCAGCAGCACCTGCTGCAGCTGCTCGGCCGGTACCCGCTTGAACTCGCCATGCACGCGCAGCTTCGCCAGCGGCCAGCGCTCGGCGCCGACCCAGCCATTGACCACGGCCACCACCGGCAGTGCAACCACCGACAGTGCCAACAGCCAGACGAAGATGCGCAGCAGCGCGTTCATGCGTGCGTGGCCTCCAGGGTCTGTTCCAGCACGCGCCACACCAGTTCCTCGAAACCGATGCCGGCCTGGCGGGCCGCCTTGGGTACCAGCGAATGGCTGGTCATGCCCGGCGCGGTGTTCACTTCCAGCAGGAAGAAACGGCCGCTGGCGCGGTCACGCATCACGTCCACGCGGCCCCAGCCACGGCAGCCGGCGGCGCGGAATGCGGCCAGCGCGATGCGGCGGATCTCGTCTTCGTCGCTACCGTCCAGGCCCGGGCACAGGTACTGGGTGTCCTCGGCGATGTACTTGGCGTTGTAGTCGTACCACTGGCCCTTGGGCACGATGCGGATCGACGGCAGGGCAACGTCGCCAAGGATGGCCACGGTCAGCTCATCGCCCACCACCATCTGTTCCATCAGCAACTGGCCGTCGTAGCGCGCGGCCAGGGCCACGGCCTCGTCCAGGCCAGCCTCGTCGGTGACCCGGCTGATGCCCACGCTGGAGCCTTCGTTGGCCGGCTTCACCACCACCGGCAGGCCCAGCTCTGCCGCCAGTGCATGCACCGTGGACGCGTCGACCTTCCGGTACTGCGGCGTTGGCAGGCCCAGCGACAGCCACACCTGCTTGGTGCGGATCTTGTCCATGCTCAGCGCCGAACCCAGCACGTCCGAGCCGGTGTACGGCACGCCGAAGGCGTCCATCAGGCCCTGCACGATGCCGTCCTCACCGCCACCGTTGTGGCCATGCAGGATGTTGAACACGCGGTCGATGCCACCGGCGGCGAGCGCGCTGGCCAGCGCCGGAATGCCATCGACGGCGAACGCATCGACGCCGCGCGACTGCAGGGCTTCGAGCACGTTGCGGCCCGAATCCAGCGACACCTCGCGTTCGCTGGAACTGCCGCCGAGCAGCACGGCGACGCGGCCGAACACGGCCGGGTCGGTCACGCGCAGCGGCGGGAAAGTCAGCGCGCTCACGCCTGGCCCTCCCCCTGGAAGCCTTCCACCGCGATATGGGCGGCCACGGCACCGATATCGCCGGCCCCCATCATCAGCAGCAGGTCACCGTCCTGCAGCACGTCCGGCAGCACGCTGGCCAGCTCGGCGGCCTTGCCCACCACCACCGGCTCGCTGCGGCCACGCGCGCGGATGGCGCGGGCCAGCGCATGCGAGTCGGCACCGGCAATGGGTTCCTCACCGGCCGGATAGACCTCGCTCAGCACCAGCGCGTCGACGCTGGACAGCACCGCGGCAAACTTGTCGAACTGGTCACGGGTGCGGCTGTAGCGGTGCGGCTGGAAGGCCACCACCAGTCGCTTGTCAGCCCAGCCGCCGCGGGCGGCGGCGAACACCGCCTCCAGCTCGCTCGGGTGATGGCCGTAGTCGTCGATGATGCGCACCTTGGCACCGCTGGCGGTGGTCACTTCGCCCAGGTCATTGAAGCGGCGGCCGACACCGGCGAAGCCTTCCAGCGCGCGCGCGATGGCGTCCGGTGCCACGCCCAGCTGCCAGCCCACCGCGGCGGCGGCCAGCGCGTTGAGTACGTTGTGCCTGCCCGGCAGCGCCAGCACCACTTCCTGGCTGGTGCCCTGCGGCAGGCGCAGGGTGAAGCGCATGCGCGATCCTTCCTGCACCACGTTCTCGGCGCGCACGTCGGCCTGCGGGCTCATGCCGTAGCTCATCACGTGGCGCGGGGTCCTGGCGGCCAGCGCGGCCACTTCCGGATCGTCGATGCACAGCACCGCCAGGCCGTAGAACGGCAGGCGCTGCAGGAATTCGGCGAACGCCGCCTGCACGCGGGCAAAGTCGTTGCCGTAGTTTTCCAGGTGGTCGGCGTCAATGTTCGTGATGATCGACATCAGCGGGTTCAGGCGCAGGAAGCTGCCATCGCTTTCGTCGGCCTCGGCCACCAGCCACTGCCCACCGCCCAGTTTGGCGTTGGCACCGGCAGCCAGCAGCTGGCCACCGATCACGAACGTCGGGTCCAGGCCACCTTCGCTCAGCACCGCTGCGGTCAGGCTGGTGGTGGTGGTCTTGCCATGGGTACCGGCCACGGCGATGCCGCGGCGGAAGCGCATCAGCTCGGCCAGCATCGCCGCGCGCGGCATGATCGGAATGCGCTGGCTTCGCGCTTCCATCAGTTCCGGGTTGTCTTCGCGGATGGCACTGGAGACCACCACGCAGTCGGTGCCCAGCACGTTGGCTGCCGAGTGGCCGCGCATGATGCGCGCTCCCAGGCTGGCCAGGCGGCGGGTTGCCACGTTGTCGGCGTTGTCCGAGCCGGACACTTCGTAGCCCAGCGTCAGCATCACTTCGGCGATGCCACTCATGCCGGTGCCACCGATGCCGACGAAATGCACGCGCGGGAACGCGCGCACCAGGTCGTTGGTGTCGTGCAGGCGACGGATCATGCGCGGCCTCGCGCAGGGCAGGCGCGGTGGCATGCCTTCTTCATACAGCTTCCTCGAGAATGATATCGGCGATGCGCTCGGCGGCATCGACCTTGGCCAGGGCACGCGCGGCTTGCGCCATCTGCATGCGGCGGGCGGGATTTTCGGACAGATCGCGCAGCAGTGCGGCAATGCCGTCGGCCAGCGTTCCGTCCTGCTTCAGCAACACCGCCGCGCCGCGCTCGACCAGGTACTCCGCATTGCGGGTCTGGTGATCGTCGACGGCAGCGGGGAATGGCACCAGCACGCTGCCGACGCCGGCCGCGCACAGCTCGGCCAGGGTCGACGCACCGGAGCGGCACACGACCAGATCGGCCCAGGCGAAGGCCTCGGCCATGTCGGCGATGAACGGGGTGATTTCCGCCTGCACGCCGGCCTTGGCATACGCCTCGACCGCCTCGGCATGCATCTTCTCGCCACTCTGGTGGCGCACCTGGACCGGCACGCCGGCACCCAGCGCGGCAATCGCCTGCGGCACGCCGGCATTGAGTGCGCGCGCACCCTGGCTGCCGCCCACCACCAGCACGCGCAGCGGGCCGTTGCGGTCGGCGAAGCGCTGTTCCGGCGGCGCAATGGCGGCGATCTCCGCACGCACAGGGTTGCCGACGAACTCCTCGCGCTGGGCGAAGGTACCCGGGAAGCCGGTCAGCAGCCGGCGCGCATAGCGCGACAGGATGCGGTTGGTCAGGCCCGGTGCACGGTTCTGCTCATGCACGATCAGCGGCATCCGGTGCAGGCGCGTAGCCATGCCACCCGGGCCGGAGGCGAAGCCACCGAAGGCCACCACCGCACGCGGCTGGCGCTTGCGGATGATCATGCCGGCCGCGCGCAGCGCGCGCATCAGCCGCCATGGCGCCGCCAGCAGCGCCAGCTTGCCCTTGCCGCGCAGGCCGGTGATCGCCAGCGTGTCGATGGCGATGTCGTGCTGCGGCACCAGGCGGGTTTCCATCGCGCCTTCGGCGCCCATCCAGGTGACCGGCACGCCACGCTCGCGCAGCACGCGGGCCACGGCCAGGCCGGGGAAGATGTGACCGCCGGTACCACCGGCCAGGATCATCACCGGGCGCACCTTCTCGTTGGCTGCACTCATGACAGCCTCCCGAAGGTCGGTTCGATGCGCGACTGCAGGCGGCTGGTGCCGCGCGCTGCGTTCGCCGCAGCGGCAGCCGTCGGCTCGGCGCTCGCCGGCACGCTGGCGGCCACCGGCGTGGCGGCGGCGTCCATCGGCTCGGCAGCCGTTTCTTCGGCGCCACCGATGCGCACGGCCTGGCGACGCTCGGCGCGCTTGAGCTCATAGGACACGCGCAGCAGCAGGCCCATCGCCACGCAGGTCATCAGCACCGACGAGCCGCCGGAGGAGATCAGCGGCAGAGTCAGGCCCTTGGTCGGCAGGATACCCAGGTTCACGCCGATCGAAACGAAGGTCTGCATGCTGATCCACAGGCCGATGCCGAAGGCGATGTAGCCGGAGAAGTGGCGCTTCATTTCCACGCAGCGCATGCCCAGCCAGAAGGTACGGCCGACCAGCAGCGCGTACAGCGCCACGATCACGCAGGTACCCAGGAAACCGAATTCCTCAGCGGTGACCGAGAAGATGAAGTCGGTATGCGCTTCCGGCAGGTAGTAGAGCTTCTGCACCGAATTGCCCAGGCCGACGCCGGTCCACTCGCCACGGCCCACCGCCATCAGCGCGTTGGACAGCTGGTAGCCGTCGCCCTGCTGGTCGGCCCACGGGTCCAGGAACGAGGTGATGCGGCGCATGCGGTACGGCTCGATGATCGCCAGCGCGCTCATGCCGACCAGGCCGATGACCACCGGCATCGACATGCGCGGCATGTTCACCCCGCCCAGCACCAGCATGCCGGCGGTGATCGCCAGCAGCAGGGTCGAAGAACCAAAGTCCGGCTGCAGCAGCAGCAGCACCACCAGCGCACCGGCCACGCCCAGCGGCTTGAGCATCGCCGGCCAGGTCGCATTGACCTCGTCGCGGAAGCGCACCAGGTAGCTGGACAGCCAGACGATGTACAGCACCTTCACCGCCTCGACCGTCTGGAACTTGGAGATGCCCAGGTTGATCCAGCGGCGTGCGCCGTTGACCGTGCTGCCCAGGCCCGGCGCGAACACCGCCAGCAGCAGCACGAAGCAGCCCAGCAGCAGCATCTGGTTGTACTGCTCGATGGACTTCAGCTCGGTGCGGGCGGCGATGACCGCCAGCACGATACCCACCGCCAGGAAGATCAGGTGGCGGTTGAGGTAGTAGAACGGGCTGCTCATCAAGGCGATCGAGCTGGACGCCACCATCACCACGCCCACGCCGGTGAGCGCGATGATCGCGCCCAGCAGCCACTTGTCGTAGCTGCCTTCGATGGCTTCAAGGCGTGTTGCCTGGCGGGACAGGTCGTTCATCTCAGCGCACCTTCAACGTGGCCAGGCCGATCAGCACGAGCACGACGGAGATGATCCAGAAGCGCACGATCACGCGCGGCTCCGGCCAGCCCTTCAGTTCGAAATGGTGGTGGATCGGCGCCATGCGGAACACGCGCTTGCCGGTCAGCTTGAACGAGGCGACCTGGATCATCACCGACAGGGTTTCGATGACGAACACGCCGCCCATGATCACCAGCACCAGTTCCTGGCGGGTGATCACCGCGATGGTGCCCAGCACCGCACCCAGCGCCAGCGCGCCGATGTCGCCCATGAAGACCATGGCCGGATAGGTGTTGAACCACAGGAAGCCCAGGCCGGCTCCGGCGATGGCCGCGCAGATGATGACCAGCTCGCCGGCGCCCGGGATCTGCGGGATCTGCAGGTAGTTGGCGAACACCACGTTGCCCGAGGCATAGGCGAACACGCCCAGCGCGCAGGCCACCAGCACGGTCGGCATGATTGCCAGGCCGTCCAGGCCGTCGGTCAGGTTCACCGCGTTGGAGAAGCCGACGATCCAGAAGTAGGCGATGGCCACGAAGCCGATGCCGGCCAGCGGCAGCGCGACCGACTTGAACATCGGGATGTAGAAGGTCAGCGCTGCCGGCACGTCGGCCGTGTAGAACAGGAACAGGCCCGCGGCCAGGCCGAAGATCGACTGCAGCAGGTACTTCCAGCGCGACTTCAGGCCGTTCGGGTCACGGCGGACGATCTTGATCCAATCGTCATACCAGCCGATGGCGCCGAAGCACAGCATCACCGCCAGCACCAGCCACACGTAGCGGTTGCGCAGGTCGGCCCACATCAGCACCGACAGGGTGATGGTGAGCAGGATCAGCGAACCGCCCATGGTCGGCGTGCCGGCCTTGGAGAAATGGGTCTGCGGGCCGTCCTGGCGGATCGGCTGGCCGCCCTTGAACTGGGCGAGCTTGCGGATCATCGCCGGGCCAAGCCACAGCGACAGGAACAGGGCCGTCAGCGCGGCAAGGATGGCGCGGAACGTCTGGTAGTTGAACAGCCCGAACAGGCTCTCCAACTGCTGCAACCATCGAGCCAGTTCATACAACATGCGGGGATTCCTCTCCTTGCGCCAGCAGCGCTTTGACAATCGTGTCCATGGCGCTGCCACGGGAACCCTTGACCAGGCAGCGCACGCCGGCGTGCAGCTCGTCCTTCAGCGCCTGCGACAGCGCGTCGTGGGTGGCGAAATGACGGCCGCCGTCGCCGAAGGCGG
>NZ_JBHHMJ010000530.1:0-357 GCF_042136455.1 Stenotrophomonas sp. 3diitr2024 | reverse complement strand
CCGATGGCGTACAGGCTCGCGCTGCCGGAAATCTGGCCGTACTCGTCGACCGCCTGGCTCCAGGCGAACGCCGCGGTCAGCACGGTCAACAGCAGCAGGATGCCGGTCTTGTTGGCGGAGCCGTTGAGGGTCATGGCCTGGCCGGTCGACACGCCAGAGGCCGGGGCGCCGGACAGGTTCAGCGCCGGGAAACCAAGATAGCGTTGCAGCTGCAACGGCGCCTCGGTCCAGTGCGGGGAGACCAGCTCGGCTTCAGCCCGCAGGAGGCCGCTGGCTGGAATGCACTGGTCGAGCGCCCGCACGGCATCGTGCTGGTCACCGGCCCGACCGGCTCGGGCAAGACCACCACCCTGTATT
>NZ_JBHHMJ010000522.1:0-5721 GCF_042136455.1 Stenotrophomonas sp. 3diitr2024 | reverse complement strand
ACGTGGACGCCATCCATCTTGCGAGGAGCTCGCAATTGGCCAGCGAGATGGAGCTGACCCCGTACTGACCAGGGGTCAGATCCCCGAGGGGGCTCTGACCCCATGCCGCAGGACATCCTTTGTCCTGCGTAGACGTGGAAGCGTTTCCATCCTGTCCTCCACGGCGAGGCAACGGGCCGCGGGGCTATACTTGTGTTTTTCCCGCACCCGCCACAGGAAATACATGAGCATCGAACAGCTGGCTGAAACCGCCCAGGCCATGGTCGCCCCGGGCAAGGGCATCATCGCGATCGACGAATCCACCGCTACCATCGCCAAGCGTTTCGCCGGCGTCGGTATCGAGAACACCGAGGAGAACCGTCGCGCCTACCGCGAGCTGCTGCTGACCACGCCGAAGCTCAACGAGCACATTTCCGGCGCCATCCTGTTTGACGAAACCATCCGCCAGTCGACCAAGGACGGCGTGCCGTTCGCCAAGTACATGGCCGACCACGGCATGATTCCGGGCATCAAGGTGGACAAGGGTGCGCACCCGCTGGCCGGCTGCCCGGGCGAGCTGGTGACCGAAGGCCTCGATGGCCTGCGTGAGCGCCTGCAGGAGTACTACAAGCTGGGCGCGCGCTTCGCCAAGTGGCGTGCAGTCATCAACATCGGCGAGAGCATCCCGTCGGGTACCTGCATCGAATCCAACGCCCATGCGCTGGCCCGCTATGCAGCGCTGTGCCAGGAATGCGGCCTGGTGCCGATGGTCGAGCCGGAAGTGATCATGGACGGCGATCATGACATCGAGACCTGCTACGAAGTCACCGAAGCCACCCTGCGTTCGCTGTTCGACGCCCTGTACCAGCAGAACGTGCTGCTGGAAGGCACCATCCTGAAGGCGTCGATGGTCATCTCCGGCAAGGGCTGCGATGAGCAGGCCGACGTCGAGGAAGTGGCCGAGTCGACCGTGATGTGCCTGAAGAGCACCGTGCCGGCGATCCTGCCGGGCGTCGTGTTCCTGTCCGGTGGCCAGAGCGACGAGCAGTCCACCGAGCACCTGAACGCGATGAACCAGCTGGGCAACCTGCCGTGGCCGCTGAGCTTCTCCTACGGCCGCGCCATGCAGCAGGCCGCGTTGAAGCTGTGGGCCAAGGACATGAAGGGCAACTACGCTGCTGCCCAGAAGACCGTGTACGAGCGCGCCAGGGACAACGGCCTGGCGGCGCTGGGCAAGTGGAACGGTTGATGATCGGTCCCATCGCTGGATGAACAAGGCAGCGCCGGCATCACGCCGGCGTTTGCTTTTGCGGGTATCTTTTCCGCCCCCATGCGCCTGGCCGGTGCGTGGGAACCACATGGAAGGCCAAGGAGAAACAACATGCGTTTGGCAGCAATCACACTGGCCGTAGCCACGGTCCTGGTCGCCGGCGGGTGCAACCGCATCGGCGGCGGCGCGGATGCCGGCAAGGCCGCGTCGCTCGATTTCGACAAGCCGGTCTCCGGCGAGATCACCTCGCGCAGCGGCATCAACTTCAACGACGGCAGCCATCACCAGCTCTACCAGATCAAGCTGGAAGACAGGGATCTGGTCGGCCTGAAGCTTACTGGTGCCCTCAGCGGCTCGATTGCGGTGTTCAACAATGGCAGCCTGGTATCCACCAGCAACACCGGCTATGAGCGCGAGGGGGACGTCTCGCTGGCTTTCCGCGCCAACGGCAGTGGTACCTACCAGGTGGCAGTCAACGCCGATGGCCCGACCGCGTTCGGCCCTTATCGCCTTCGCGCCGAGAAGCTGAAGCCGTACGACGGCAAGCCGCTGGCGGGCAGCGGCGAGATCGTCGACATGCTGGCCGGTGGTTCCCAGGACTACACCCTGCAGGTGGACAAGGCCGGCCTGTACGAAATCCGCCTGGTGTCGGAGGTCTTCGATCCAGTGCTGAAGCTGTCGGGCCAGGGCGTGGATGCCGAGAATGACGACGGCGGTGACAGCACCAACTCGCGCCTGACCCTGTCGCTGAAGCCGGGCAAGTACACCCTGACCGCGCGTGGCCTGGGCGACGGCGTCAGCGGCATGTTCACCCTGTCGGCCACCCGCATCGAGCTGCCCGGCAATCTGGTCGAGCGCGATGGTACGGCGCTGCCGAAGTCGGGGAGCGTGTACACGATGCTCGACAACGATGGCCGCCGCCGCTTCCTGCTGTCCCTGGACCGCCCGGCCGATGTGCGCCTGGATGCGATCTCCAGCCAGGTCGATACCCTGCTGCGCGTGGTTGGCGGCGATGTCGAGCTGACCGACGACGACGGCGGCAACGGTACCAATTCACGCCTGGAAGAAACCCTGCCGGCCGGTCACTACACCGTCGATGTGTCCAGCCTGAACAATGGCGCAGGCATGGTGGAAGTGCGCGTGCAGGTGGATGGCGCGAGCGCCGACGGGGCCGCAGCCTCGGCGGCACGTGCCGCAGCCGATGCAGCCGCCGTGGCCGATGATGCCGCCGCGGTGGAAGCCTCCAGTCGCTGAGTGTGATCCACGCCGTGCGTGGAAGAGCACTACGCTGCAACGGAAAAGGCCGGGCAATGCCCGGCCTTTTCTTTTACCTGAAGCACCACGGTTCAGTGCGCGGCGGCAAAGCCCGTATCCCCCAGCGGCGGCAGCAGCGACCCGCGCGGTTCGCTGTCCGCGCTTTGCCCGGCGGCGCTCAACGCCTGCTGGTAGGCCTTGGCCGTCGCGGTATTGAACGCCACCAGCACGATGCGCATCGGTTGCGCATGGCTGCGCTGCCAGGCCAGTGTTTCGGTGACAGCGATCTGCGCGGCCTGGTACAACGGATAGCCATACACGCCGCAGCTGATCGCCGGGAAGGCGATGGACTGCACGCCCAGTGATTCGGCCAGCTGCAGTGACTTCCAGTAGCAGTTGGCCAGCAACGCCGGTTCATCGCGCTGGCCGTCGTGCCAGACCGGGCCCACCGTGTGCAGTACATGGCGCGCCGGCAACGCATGGGCACCGGTGGCGCGCACTTCACCCGTCGGGCAACGCACGCCCGGGCGCAGCTCCGGCAACCGCTCGCACTCTGCCCGCAAGGCGGGGCCGGCCGCACGATGGATCGCGCCGTCGACACCGCCGCCACCGAGCAGCGTTTCATTGGCCGCGTTGACGATCGCATCCACCGACAGGGTCGTGATGTCGCCCTGCCAAACCTCGATCTTCATGCGTCCGTCTCCTGCCTGTGAGGTGATCCGCGCAGCATCTGCGCCGGCTGTTCCCACGGTAGGGGACAGGGCATCGATGCTGCGTCATGACCGTCTCACGCGCTGCGATCCAACGGCCTTCGCGCACGATGGCGGGCGACGCCTTCACGCAGGCTGAAGCGGGAAGGGGGCGGATCCTTTTCCGCACGGAAAAGGCTCTGACCCCTGCTGTTACGGCAGGCCGGCCAGCCAGTCGTCGTCGGATCCTTCGTTCACATCGGCGAACAGCGGCGTGGAGAAGTAACGTTCACCGGTGTCCGGCAGCATCGCAAGGATCACCGAGCCCGGTTCAGCGCGGGCAGCGATGTCCAGCGCGCTGGCCACGGTGGCGCCGGCGGAGATGCCGACGAAGATGCCTTCCTCGGCGGCCAGGCGACGCGCGGTGGTGATCGCACGATCGTCTTCGACCGAGACCAGTTCATCCACCACGTCGCGGTTGAGCACGTCCGGCACGAAGTCCGGGGTCCAGCCCTGGATCTTGTGCGGCTTCCAGTCATCCCCCTTGAGCAGGGCGGCGCCGGCCGGTTCGGTGGCGATGATGCGGGTCTGCGGGCGTGCCACCTTCAGCACTTCGCCTACGCCAGTGAGCGTGCCGCCGGTGCCCCAGCCGCTGACGAAGTAGTCCAGCCGCTTGCCGGCGAAGTCGCGCAGGATCTCGGCAGCGGTGGTGTTGCGGTGATACGCCGGGTTGGCCGGGTTGGCGAACTGGCTGGCCAGGAACCAGCCGTGCTGCTCGGCCAGCTCGGCCGCCCTGCGCACCATGCCGCTGCCGCGCTCGGCGGCCGGGGTCAGGATCACCTTGGCGCCGTAGGCACGCATCAGCTTGCGGCGCTCGACCGAGAAGGTTTCGACCATGGTGGCCACGAACTTGTAGCCGCGCGCGGCGGCGACCATCGCCAGTGCCACGCCGGTGTTGCCCGAGGTGGCCTCCACGATCGTGTCGCCCGGCTTGAGCAGGCCGCGTGCTTCGGCATCGAGGATGATCGCCAGCGCCAGGCGGTCCTTCACCGAGCCGCCCGGGTTGAACGACTCGACCTTGGCGTAGACGCTGACCTGTGGCGGCGCCAGGCGCTGCAGCCTGACGATGGGGGTGTTGCCGACGGTATCGAGGATGGAGTCGTACAGGGCCATGGGAGCGCTCCGGAAACGGGGCCGCGACGGGTCACGGCGGGCGAAGGGGGGAGGGCTGGCCGTTCAGGCCAGCGGCTGCCGGCTGACCGTAGCGCCGGCATATGACGCCCGGAAATGACCAGATACCTTTCTTAAACAACCTTTGGTTATAAGCTGGTGACGGCAATTGACCCTAGAGTGGACTTCCGCCCCATGCCGCCTGCCTGCCCATGACGCTGACCCAGCTGCGCTACCTGGTAGCCATCGCCGACGCCGAGCTGAACATCACGCTGGCCGCCTCGCGCGTGCACGCCACCCAGCCCGGCCTGTCCAAGCAGCTCAAGCAGCTGGAGGACGAGCTCGGCTTCCTGCTGTTCGTGCGCAAGGGGCGCAGCCTGGAGTCGGTTACCCCGGCCGGAACCGAAGTCATCGCGCGTGCCCGCGCAGTGCTGGCCGAAGCCAACAACATCCGTACGTACGCGGCAAACCAGCGGCGCGAAAGCCAGGGCCAGCTGATCCTGACCACCACGCACACCCAGGCGCGCTTCGTGTTGCCGCCGGCGGTGGCGGCGATCAAGCAGGCCTATCCGCAGGTCAGCGTGCACCTGCAGCAGGCCGGTGAAACCGACGCGCTGGACCGCTTGAACCAGGGTGACGCCGATATCGCCATCATCAGCACCGCAGGCGGTGAGCCAACCGACGGCATCGTAGTGCCGCTGTTCCGCTGGCGGCGCCTGGTGGTGGTACCCAAGGGCCACCCGTTGGACCGCGCCGGCCGCGCACCGGACTTGGCCGCGCTGGCCCGCCAGCCGTTGATCAGCTACGAATCCTCGACCCGACCGAACTCTTCCCTGCAACGCGCCTTCGCCGCCAATGGGCTGGTGCCCGACCTGGCGCTGACCGCGCTCGATGCCGACCTGATCAAGACCTACGTGCGCACCGGCCTGGGCGTAGGCCTGCTGGCCGAGATGGCGGTCAGTTCCAATGACGAAGACCTGAGGTCGTGGCCGGCGCCGGATCCGATCAGCGAGTGCATCGCCTGGGCGGTGTTGCCGCGCGACCGCGTGCTGCGTGATTACGCGCTGGAGCTGGTGCACGTGCTGGCCCCACAGATTGATCCGCGCGACCTGCGGCGGGTGCTGGATGGCAACCAGGCGGCGGCGTGGCCGGTGCCACCGACCTGGGAGTCGCTGACCCAGACCATCACGGTGTGAGGTGGGTCGAGCAGGGCGTGCAGCCCTGCACCTGCCGAATCAAAGGCAAAAGCCGAAGCAACAGCAACTGCTGGCTTCCGTGGGGCGGCGGGGCGGTGTGGGCAGGCAGGACACGCCGTAAACCCATCCCTGGGGGCTCGATGGCGCCATCCATGGCGCCAAC
>NZ_JBHHMJ010000503.1:0-5629 GCF_042136455.1 Stenotrophomonas sp. 3diitr2024 | reverse complement strand
AATCTGACGCGCCCTCATCCACGCATGGCGTGGATCTACTGACCGACCCGGTGGGTGCGGACCGTTGGTCCGCACTGCAACGAAGTAGCCGAGCATGGGCTCGGCTCTACAGAATCAGAGCCGCTCGCCGCTCTCTGCGTTGAAGAAATGCAGGCCCTGCGGGTGAATCGCCACGCGGATCTGCTCGCCCACTGCTGGCAGCGACTGTGGTGCCACGCGCATGGTCAGCGCGTGCTGGCCACTGCTCATGTTGACGAAGATCTCGTTGCCGACCGGTTCGATGCCTTCGATGCGCGCGGTGAATGCATGCGCATCATCGGCAGCCGCCGGCTGCAGGTGCTCCGGGCGCACGCCCACCGCGATCGGCTTCTGCAGCCATGCCGGATCGATCGTCGCCTGGCCCAGGGGGGCACGCCATTCGCCGTCGACCACGCTCACGCCGCCGGCATCGCCCTGCAGCGTGCCGCGCAGCACGTTCATCGCCGGGCTGCCGAGGAAACCGGCCACGAACAGGTTGGCCGGGCGGTCGTAGAGCGCCATCGGCGTATCGATCTGCTGGATGATGCCGTCCTTCAGCACCACGATGCGCTGGCCCAGGGTCATCGCTTCAACCTGGTCGTGCGTCACGTAGATCATGGTGGTGCCCAGCTTGCGGTGCAGCTGCGCGATCTCGGTGCGCACGCTGTGGCGCAGCTTGGCGTCGAGGTTGGACAGCGGCTCGTCGAGCAGGAACACCGCCGGCTCGCGCACCAGCGCCCGGCCCAGTGCCACGCGCTGACGCTGGCCACCGGACATCGCCTTGGGCAGCTTGTCCATCATCTCGGTCAGGCCCAGCGTCTGCGCGGCTTCGGCGATGCGCTTGTCGATGGTTGCCTTGTCATGCCCGCGCAGCTTCAGGCCGAAGGCCAGGTTCTCGGCCACGGTCATGTGCGGATACAACGCGTAGCTCTGGAACACCATGGCGATATCGCGATCCTTTGGCGCCACGTCGTTGACCACGCGATCACCAATGGTCAGCGTGCCACCGCTGATCTCTTCCAGGCCCGCCACCATCCGCAACAGGGTCGACTTGCCACAGCCGGACGGACCGACCAGCACCATCAGCTCGCCATCGGCGACCTCGAAGGTGGCGTCCTTCACCGCGACCTGGCCGTTGTCATAGACCTTGCGCACACCCTGCAACTGCACTTTTGCCATATCACCTATCCGGTCCGCCCGAAGCCGGGCTGTCTTTTGGGACTGCCTCGGCCCTCCCGATGGCAGTGATGATTGCGCGCCTGCCGCATGACGGCGAGCACTGCAATCGAATACAGTTGCCCATTCTGCCATGTAAACGTTTTCACGTGGCACTATCCGATGATCGGTGCGCACCGATCTGCGTCGGCGGTTGAACGAAGGTTCCGCCGAGGTAGTGGTTTCGAATGGAACGGTCTTCCGCAACCCCGGAGATCGCCCCTGACGAACCTCGGACAGGCAGTTGCGCGGATGTCCCCCGAACCCAGCCATGAAGCGATTGACAACGATGTCACCCGGATCTGAAACTCGAGCGATGCACGACACCCTCTTCCTGTTCGGTGCCACAGGTGATCTGGCCCAGCGCTACCTGTTCCCTTCGCTGCTTCGCCTGCTTGGCGACGGCCTGCTGCCGGAGGACTTCCGCATCCGCGCACTGGCCCTGTCCGGGCATGACACCGAAGCCTTCCATGACATCCTGCGGCCGCGCCTGCAGCAGGCCATGCCGATGGCCACGCAGGACGACATCGCTGCCCTGCTGCGCCGCATCGACTACCGTTCGGTGGACCTGCGCGACGTCGACTCGGTTGCCGCTGCGGTCTCCGACCTGGTGCACCGCAAGTGCGTCAGCTACCTCGCCATTCCGCCGGGCCTGTACATTTCCACCTGCGAAGGCCTGGCCAAGGGCGGCGCCCTCGCCGCGCCGGCACGCCTGATGCTGGAGAAGCCGATCGGCAGCGACAGCGAGAGCGCCGAGGAAATCATCAGCACCATCGGCCAGTGGATCGACGAGGACCGCGTGTTCCGCCTCGACCACTACCTGGGCAAGGCGGCAGTGCAGAACCTGATCGCGCTGCGCTTCGGCAATACGCTGCTGGAAGCGGTGTGGAACCGCAACTACATCGAATCGGTGCACATCCTGGTGGCCGAGAGCGAAGGCGTGGACGGCCGTGACGCCTACTACGCCCGCTCCGGCGCGCTGCGCGACATGGTGCAGAGCCACATCCTGCAGCTGCTGTGCATGGTGGCGATGGAGCCGCCGGCGTCGCTGGAAGCCGACCGCATCCGCGACGAGAAGGTCAAGGTGCTGCGCGCCCTTCGCCCGCTCGACGCGAAGCACGCCGCGCGTGACAGCATCCGCGGCCGCTACACCGCCGGCACCATCAACGGCCAGCCGGCGCAGGCTTACCAGCCGCCGGAAGGCAGCGACGTGGAAACCTTCGCCGGTGTCACCGCGCATATCGACAACTGGCGCTGGAGCGGCGTGCCGTTCCATCTGGTCACCGGCAAGCGCCTGCCCGAGCGCACCACCCGCGTGGTGGTCACGCTGAAGCCGGTCACCCATTGGCTGTTCGAGCGCCCGCAGCGCGCGCAGGCCGCACCGAACCGCCTGGTGTTCCAGCTGCAGCCGCAGGAAAACATCGAACTGGGCCTGATGAGCAGCCTGGCCGGCCCGGAATGGGGCGCGCTGGAACTGCATCCGCTGGAACTGGAACTGTCAGTGCCAACCGGCCTGCATCGCCGCATCGCTTACGAGCGCCTGTTCCTGGATGCCTTCAATGGCAATCACACGCTGTTCGTGCGCGACGACGAAGTGCGTGCAGCGTGGGCCTGGATCGACAGCGTCGCCGACGCGTGGAAGGACGCCAAGCTGCCGCTGGAGCCCTACCCCGCCGGCCAATGGGGCCCGAGCAATGCCGGCGAGTTCCTGCCGCAGGGCGTGGACGCACCGGACAGCGGAGCGTCGGCATGAGCGCCAGCTCGCAGCCGGTGCTGGTGGCCGACATCGGCGGCACCAACGCCCGCTTCGCCCTGGCCGATACCTCGCAGGACGCGCCGCTGCGGAAGGACAGCATCCGCGAATACGCGGTGGCGGAGTTCCCTTCGCTGGGTGATGCCGCGCGCCACCACCTGGAACAGATCGGCGCCAGCGCAAGCCGCGGCGTGTTCGCAGTGGCCGGTCGCGTTGATGGCGATGAAGCGCGCATCACCAACCATCCGTGGGTGATCTCGCGCAACCGCACCGCAGCGATGCTCGGTTTCGACGAACTGCACCTGATCAACGACTTTGCCGCACAGGCGATGGCGATCTCACTGCTGCAGCCCGAGGACGTGGTCCAGGTCGGCGGTGCCGCCTGGGTTCCGGGCAAGCCGGGCCAGCCGCGCAACTACGCAGTGATCGGGCCGGGTACCGGCCTCGGCGTGGGCGGCCTGATCATGCGCCACGGCCGCTGCTATCCCCTGGAAACCGAAGGCGGCCATGTCAGTTTCCCGCCGGGAACTCCGGAAGAGATCCGCATCCTCGAGATCCTGTCCGAACAGTTCGGCCGCGTCTCCAACGAGCGTCTGATCTGTGGCCCCGGCCTGGTCAACATCCACCGCGCCGTGTGCGAGATGGCCGGTATCGACCCGGGCCAGCTGCAGCCGGTGGACGTGACCGCCCGTGCCCTGCACGGTGATCCGCAGGCAATGCGCACCGTGGACGTGTTCTGCGCCGTGTTCGGCGCCATCGCCGGTGACCTGGTGCTCACCCAGGGCGCCTGGGATGGCGTGTTCCTGACCGGAGGCCTGACCCCGAAGATGCTCGATTCGCTGCAGCACTCCGGTTTCCGCCAGCGCTTCGAACACAAGGGCCGCTTCTCCTCGATCATGGCGCGCGTACCCTCGTTGGCGGTGATGCATCCCCACGCCGGACTGCTGGGCGCCGCCGCCTATGCCACCGACGCCGAACGTGACGCACCAGGAGTTGCCGCATGAACCCCAGCTTCCACGACAACCGCATCGAGTTCATCCAGCACGGCGACGCCGACGGCTGGATCGAAGCGGTGGCCGCTGAGATGGCACGCACCCTCAACCACGACATCAATGAAGTGGGCCGCGCCCGCATCCTGTTGTCCGGCGGCACCACGCCGGCCCCGGTCTACCAGGCACTGGCCGAGCTGGACGTGCACTGGGACCGGGTTGAAGTGAGCCTGGCCGACGAGCGCTGGCTGTCGCCGCAGGATCGCGACAGCAACGCCTGGCTGGTGCGCGAGCACCTGCTCAAGCGCACCGAGGGCGCCCACTTCGATCCGCTGGTACGGATCGGCAAGCCACTGCCCGAATGCGTGTACACCGCCAACCTGCAGGCGCAGCACAGCCAGCCGCCGAGCCTGGTAGCGCTGGGCATGGGCAACGACGGGCACACCGCCTCGCTGTTCCCTGGCTCGAAAGACCTCGCACGCGCACTGGAAAGCACCCTGCCCTATGCCGCGCTGGATGCCACCGGCTGCCCAGGCGCGAACCAGTGGCCGCTGCGCATCACGCTGACCCCGCACGGCCTGCGCCAGTGCCGCCAGCGCCTGCTGCTGCTGCGTGGCAAGCAGAAGCTGCAGGTACTGCGCCAGGCGCTGGACAGCAACGACGCCCAGCAGTACCCGATCCTCAATGCGATCAACCTGGAAGGCGCGCGCCTGCGCGTCCACTGGGCTGATTGATGTCGGCGGCGGCGCCGTGCCGCCGCTTGCCTCTCGCCACCATGAACGCCGGTAGCCAATGAGCCTCCATCCTCAACTGCAAGCCATCACTGAGCGCGTCATCCGCCGCAGCGCCGCCTCGCGCGCCGCCTATCTGGCCGCGATCGATGCCTCCCTGCGTGAGGGCCCGTTCCGCAGCCGCCTGAGTTGCGGCAACCTCGCCCACGGGTTCGCCGCCTGCGGCGGCACCGACAAGAGCCGCCTGCGCGGCGGCGTGACGCCGAACCTGGGCATCATCACCGCCTACAACGACATGCTGTCGGCCCACCAGCCGTTCGAGACCTATCCCGAACAGATCCGCGACATCGCCCGCGAGCTGGGCGCCACCGCACAGGTCGCCGGCGGCGTCCCTGCGATGTGCGACGGTGTCACCCAGGGCCGTGGTGGCATGGAGCTGTCGCTGTTCTCGCGCGATGTCATTGCCCAGGCCACGGCCATCGGCCTCAGCCATGACATGTTCGATACCACCGTCTACCTCGGCGTGTGCGACAAGATCGTGCCGGGCCTGCTGATCGGTGCGCTGGCCTTCGGCCATCTGCCGGCGGTGTTCGTACCGGCCGGCCCGATGACCCCGGGCATCCCGAACAAGCAGAAGGCCGAAGTGCGCGAGCGCTACGCCGCCGGTGAGGCCACCCGCGAAGAGCTGCTGGAAGCCGAGTCCGCGTCGTACCACGGTGCGGGCACCTGCACCTTCTACGGCACGGCCAACTCCAACCAGGTGCTGCTGGAAGCCATGGGCGTGCAGTTGCCGGGCGCATCGTTCGTCAATCCGGGCACGCCGCTGCGCGACGCCCTCACCCGCGAGGCAACCGAACGCGCGCTGGACATCACCGCACTGGGCGACGACTTCCGCCCGCTGGGCCGGATCATCGACGAGCGCG
>NZ_JBHHMJ010000313.1:0-6260 GCF_042136455.1 Stenotrophomonas sp. 3diitr2024 | reverse complement strand
GGTGGGTTGCGCAGGACCGTTGGAGCCATGGATGGCGCCATCGAGCCCCCATGGACGGGTTTACGGCGTGTCCTGCGCAACCCACCCGCCCGGCCAAGCGCGGCTTTTGATCTTGCTTCCGCCTTCAGCGACCAACCCCACAGCCACGAGGGGCTGCGCCGTTGGCTGGAACACCCTGTTACCCATACGAGGCATGTCCCCGTCACAGCCGCATGCGATGCTGACCACCTGATCCCTGCCAGCGAGAACGCCCGCATGACCACCATCATCGCCCCGCGCGTGCACGACATCGGCGGCCTCGAAGTCCGCCGCGCCGTCCCCACCCTGCAGGCGCGCAGCATCGGCTCGTTCGTGTTCGTCGACCAGATGGGCCCGGCACTGATGCACCCCGGCACCGCCATCGACGTGCGCCCGCATCCGCATATCGGCCTGGCCACGGTTACCTATCTGTGGTCGGGCGCCATCGGCCACCGCGACACCCTGGGCTCGGATCAGGTGATTCGTCCCGGTGACGTCAACTGGATGACCGCCGGCCGCGGCATCGCCCATTCCGAACGCACGCCACAATCGGACCGCGACCATGACAACCCGATCCACGGCATGCAGACCTGGGTCGCGTTGCCGAAGTCGCATGAGGAAATCGAGCCGGCGTTCTATCACCATGCCGCTGCCACCCTGCCCGAGCAGCGCCGCAAGGGTGCCTGGCTTCGGGTGATCGCTGGCCGCGCCTATGGCGAGGAATCGCCGGTGAAAGTGTTCGCCGATACGCTCAATGTGGCGATCGATCTGGACCCGGACGCGGAAATCGACATCGACGACGGCCACCGCGAGCGCGCGTTGTACATCCTTGAGGGCGACGCGCAGTTGGATGGCGTGGACATCCCTGCACAGCATCTGGTGATTCCCGAGGCCGGAGCACGCGGCCGCCTGCGCGCGAAGACACCGGTGAAGGCGATGCTGTTCGGTGGCGAGCCGCTGGATGGCCCGCGTCACCTGTGGTGGAACTTCGTGTCCAGCTCGAAAGAGCGTATCGAGCAGGCGAAGCACGATTGGGAAGCCGGCCGCTTCGGCACCATTCCGGGCGACGACAAGGAATTCATCCCGCTGCCGCAGTACTGAACATCGCGTGTTGCACACATTCGAAGGTGTATGCCTGCACCCGGCGTTGACGCTACAGTCACCCGCTGATCATTGAAATGTGACATAAATCACACTTTCGACCGTCAAAGGAGTGCAACACATGAGCATGGGTAAACGCTTGTCCGCCGAATTCCTCGGCACGTTCTGGCTGGTTCTGGGTGGCTGCGGCAGTGCGGTGCTGGCCGCCAAGTTCGGCGGTGACAGCAATCCGCTGGGTATAGGCTTCCTCGGCGTGGCGCTCGCCTTCGGCCTCACCGTGGTGACCGGCGCCTATGCGTTCGGCCATATCTCCGGCGCGCACTTCAATCCGGCGGTCAGCGTCGGCCTGTGGGCCGGTGGCCGCTTCCCGACCAAGGACCTGGTGCCGTACATCATCGCCCAGGTTACGGGTGGCCTGTTGGCCGGCTTCATCCTGCTGCAGATCGCCTCGGGGGCCAGCGGCTTCGCCATCGACGGCAGCCAGGCCGGTGCGTTCGCCAGCAATGGCTATGGCGCGCTGTCGCCCGGTGGTTACAGCGTGGCGGCGGCCTTCCTGTGCGAAGTGGTCCTGACCGCGGTGTTCCTGATCGTGATCATGGGTTCCACCCACGGCAAGGCACCGGCCGGGTTCGCCCCGCTGGCGATCGGCCTGTCGCTGACCCTGATCCACCTGATCAGCATCCCGGTCACCAACACCTCGGTGAACCCGGCCCGCTCCACGGCCGTGGCCTTCTTCGCCGGCAGCGGTGCGGTCAGCCAGTTGTGGCTGTTCTGGGTCGCCCCGTTGCTTGGCGGCGCGATCGGTGGCCTGATCTACAAGTGGATCGGCAACGACCGCTGATCCCCGCAGCAACCATTGCGGCCGGCCCTCGGCCGCAATGGTTGCGCTTGCAACCGCGAATTGTGCGATTGCTCACGTTCCGTTAAGGTTGAGTTGACCGTCCGTGCACATGCCGGATGGGGGGCGTCCGGGGATGGGATGCCATGGTCGCCGGCTCTGCTGGCGAAGCCAACCAATTCATCACCTTGGGGGATGCATGAAGTTCGTGCCTGTCATGTTGTCGAGCCTGCTTTTCGCTGCGGCCCAGGCCGCCGCGCAGGCGCCGTCCGAATGTCCTTCGCTGCCGGCCAGCAGCGGTCTGCAGTGGCAGCAGCAGGTGCAGGCCGATTTCCTGGTCTGCCGCGCCAGCACCCCTGATGGCCGCGAAGTGCTGATCCTGATGCTCAGTGCGCGTGATCCGTCCATTCCGCTGAACCGCTCGCTGCGGCAGGAAAAAGGCAGCTTCGGCGGTGAATCGCTGTACTGGTACCAGCCCGACCTGGGCGGCCAGCAACCGCCGGGGTATGCCGAACGGCGCATCAGCGTGGTCAAGCTCGACAAGGGGCGTTACGCGCAGATTTCGCTGTATCCGGACAGCGCGCAGGAGCTGGGGTCACTGCAACAGCTGGCGCAGGGCATGAGCCTGACCCCGTCGGCCGTGGCCGCCGGGCGCTGAGGATGACGGGGATGACTGCCTGGCAGCATCCCCGCAGCGCGACCCCATCCAACGGTTGTGCCGGTCGCTGGCCGGCACCCCGATCCGCCTTCATGCGAGGCAGTTGCCGGCCAGCGGCCGGTACTACGTCAGAACTTGCCTTCCTGGAAATCGACAAAGGCCTGCATCAGTTCCTGCCGCGTGTTCATCACGAACGGCCCGTGGCGCATCACCGGTTCGCGCAGCGGACGGCCGGCCACCAGGATCAGGCGCGCGCCTTCATTGCCGGCCGAGATGTGCAACTGCTCGCCACCGCCCAGCACCGCCAGTTCCTGGCGGGCGACGTCGCGCGCGGCGTCCTGCTCACCCACGGTCACGCCACCTTCGAATACGTACGCAAAGGCGTTGTGCCCTTCCGGCAGCGCATAGGTCCAGGCACGGTCGGGCGCCAGCGTGATGTCGAGGTAGAGCGGGTCGGTGGCCGGTTGCACGATCGGGCCGCGGGTGCCATTGACCATGCCAGCAATAACCTTCACCTCCACGCCCGCTTCCGGGTGCACCACCGGAATCCGCTCAGGCGCGAACTCCTGGTACTTCGGCTCGGTCATCTTCTCCTTCGCCGGCAGGTTCACCCACAGTTGGAAGCCACGCATCTGCCCGCTTTCCTGCTCGGGCATCTCCGAGTGCACCAGGCCGCGGCCAGCGGTCATCCACTGCACGCTGCCCGGGGTCAGCAGGCCTTCGTTGCCATGGTTGTCGCGATGCCGCATGCGCCCGTCGAGCATGTAGGTGACGGTCTCGAATCCGCGGTGCGGATGCTCCGGGAAACCGGCGATGTAGTCCTCGGCGCGGTCGGTGCCGAATTCATCGAGCAGCAGGAACGGATCGAGGTCGGGCAGCGTCGGGCCACCGATGACGCGGGTCAGGCGCACTCCGGCACCGTCGGAGGTGGGCATGCCACGGATGGTCCGCAGCACGCGGACCGGTTCGGGAAAGCTCATGGCGACTCCTGTTGGATGGATGCCACTGAAGATGGACGCCGCACGGCCACACGCCAATGGACGGCGCCGCAACCGATTGTTCCATCCCTGATGTTCGCTGCACGTCAGCACAACAAGCGTACGACCAAAGTACTACCGCCGATTCGTCCTGTGCCAATTGACCCTGTCGAGGGCACGCGGGACTCTTTGACTGTCTTTCCGGGAGAGAGCACCTCATGAAAGGGTTTTCCAAAATAGGCTGGGCGGTCCTCGCCCTGCTCGGCGCCTTCTGTCTGGGCACCGTGGCCCTGCGCCGCGGCGAACACATCAATGCGCTGTGGATCGTCGTCGCCGCGGTTTCGCTGTACCTGGTGGCCTACCGCTTCTACAGCCTGTTCATCGCCAACAAGGTGATGCAGCTGGATCCGACCCGGGCCACGCCGGCGGTGATCAACAACGATGGCCTGGACTACGTGCCGACCAACAAGCACGTATTGTTCGGCCACCACTTCGCCGCCATCGCCGGCGCCGGCCCGCTGGTCGGCCCGGTCCTGGCCGCGCAGATGGGCTACCTGCCTGGACTGCTGTGGCTGGTGGTGGGCGTGGTGCTGGCCGGTGCGGTGCAGGACTTCATGGTGCTGTTCCTGTCCAGCCGTCGCAACGGCCGTTCGCTGGGCGACCTGGTAAGAGAAGAGATGGGCCAGGTACCCGGCACCATCGCGTTGTTCGGTGCGTTCCTGATCATGATCATCATCCTGGCGGTGCTGGCGATGGTCGTGGTCAAGGCGCTGGCCGAAAGCCCGTGGGGCATGTTCACGGTAATCGCGACGATGCCTATCGCCATCCTGATGGGCGTGTACATGCGCTATATCCGCCCCGGCAAGATCGGCGAGATCTCGGTGGTCGGCCTGATCCTGCTGCTGGCCGCGATCTGGTACGGCGGCAAGGTCGCCGCCGACCCGGTGTGGGGCCCGGCGTTCACGTTCACTGGCACCCAGATCACCTGGATGCTGATCGGCTACGGCTTCGTCGCATCGGTGCTGCCGGTGTGGCTGTTGCTGGCCCCGCGCGACTACCTGTCGACCTTCCTCAAGATCGGCACGATCATCGCGCTGGCCGTCGGCATCCTGATCGTGATGCCGGAACTGAAGATGCCGGCGCTGACCCAGTTCGCCGCCAGTGGCGACGGCCCGGTGTGGAAGGGCGGCATGTTCCCGTTCCTGTTCATCACCATCGCCTGCGGTGCGGTCTCTGGTTTCCATGCGCTGATTTCTTCCGGCACCACGCCGAAGCTGCTGGCCAATGAAGCGCACATGCGCTACATCGGCTACGGCGGCATGCTGATGGAATCGTTCGTGGCGGTGATGGCACTGGTGGCCGCATCGATCATCGACCCGGGCATCTACTTCGCGATGAACAGCCCGGCTGCGGTGATCGGTGCCGATGCTGCGTCGGCGGCGCACTACATCACCAACACCTGGGGCTTCACCATCACGCCGGAGCAGCTGACCGCGACCGCGGCGGCGATCGGCGAGCCGACCATCCTGCATCGTGCAGGTGGCGCGCCGACACTGGCGGTGGGCATCGCGCAGATCCTGCACGAAGCAATCCCCAGTGGCAGCGACGCAATGATGGCGTTCTGGTACCACTTCGCGATCCTGTTCGAAGCATTGTTCATCCTGACCGCGGTGGACGCCGGCACCCGTGCTGGACGCTTCATGCTGCAGGACCTGCTGGGCAACTTCGTGCCGGCCCTGAAGAAGACCGAGTCGTGGACCGCCAACATCATCGGTACCGCCGGCTGCGTGGCGCTGTGGGGCTACCTGCTCTACACCGGTGTGGTCGATCCGTTCGGCGGCATCCAGACCCTGTGGCCGTTGTTCGGCATCTCCAACCAGATGCTGGCCGGTATCGCACTGATGCTGGGCACGGTAGTGCTGTTCAAGATGAAGCGCGACCGCTATGCGTGGGTCACTGCGGTACCGGCGGTGTGGCTGCTGATCTGCACCACCTATGCCGGCTTCATCAAGATCTTCGACAGCAACCCGGCGCAGGGTTTCCTGGCACAGGCACACAAGTTCCAGGCCGCGCTCGCCAGCGACACGATCACGGCGCCGGCCAAGTCGGTGGCGCAGATGAAGCAGATCGTGGTCAACGCCTACGTCAATACCGGCCTGACCGCGCTGTTCCTGCTGGTGGTGGGCGCAGTCCTGGTGTATTCGATCAAGACCATCCTGGCGGCACGCCGCAATCCGCAGCGCAGCGACCGCGAGACCCCTTACGTGGCGCTGAAGCCGCATGAAATGGTGGATCTGTGATGAGTACGCAACTGGTTCCCGCCGGCCAGTACCAGGCGCACCGCCGCATCTGGCGGCGCCTGGTGCAGACCGCACGACTGTGCTGTGGCATTCCTGATTACGACAACTACGTCCGGCATATGCTGGAAAAGCATCCGGACCAGGAGCCGATGGACTACAAGACGTTCTTCCGCGAGCGCCAGGAAGCGCGCTACGGCGGACGCAATGGTGGCCGCTGCTGTTGATGCTCAGGTTCGACAGCGCTGCAGCGGCCTTCAGTAGATCCACGCCATGCGTGGATGAAGACCGCCGCTGATCGAATGGTGTCCGGGGTCAGATCCGTTTCCTCCGGGAAACGGATCTGACCCCTTCTTTGAAAAAGGCCGAGC
>NZ_JBHHMJ010000479.1:0-3241 GCF_042136455.1 Stenotrophomonas sp. 3diitr2024 | reverse complement strand
CCATTCACGCCCGCCTGCGCGAAGCTGGTTTCACGCAGGAAAGGGATCTGACCCCATCCCGCAGTTACGGCACCGCTGCCGTCACCACGATCTCGACCTTCCACTCGGCGTGGGCGAGCTTGGCTTCGAAGGTTGCGCGGGCCGGAGTCGCGCCCTCGACCACCCACTCGTCCCACGCCTTGTTCATGCCGTCGAAGTCGGCGATGTCGGCCAGGAACACTTCCGCACGCAGCACGTGCTGGCGATCACTGGCGACCAGCGCCAGCAGCTTGTCGATCTCCGCCAGCACCTGCCGGGTCTGGCCGGTGATGTCCTGGCTGGTGTCTTCCGGAATCTGGCCGGAGAGGTAGGCGACCTTGTTGTACACGGTCATTTCGGACATGCGCGGTCCGACGTCGTAACGCTCCATCATGGGCGTGGCTCCTGCGGGTGATCAGGCCCGCATTGTCCTCCAATCCGGTCAACGGTGGGTGCACGGGTCCCCCGCGCGACGCGTCACTACCGGGCTCCGACACATCTGCTGGTCAAATGGCGGCGACAGGCGCACGATGCGCCACGCCCCGCGTTGACACCGCACTCGCCCCTCCTGACGCACCCTTGCGCCGATGACCGCAGCCACCAACCCCGCCGCCGCTTCCTCCACCCCGGCATGGAAGCGGGTCCTCACCATTGTCGTTCCCCTGCTGATCCTCTCGCTGGCCCTGCATGGCCTGGCCAGTGAATTCGATGAGCACGGCTACCGCGCCATCCGCCAGGCGTTCCGCCAGCTCAGTGGCCTGCAGATCACGCTCACCGTGATGCTCGGCCTGGCCAGCTACGCCTGCCTGATCGGCTTCGATGCCATCGGCCTGCGCCGCAGCGGCATCCGCGTGCATCCGGCACGCATCGGCATTACCGCCTTCCTTGCGCATACGCTGGGCCAGACGGTGGGCTTTGCCGCGTTGACCGGTGGCGCAGTGCGCCTGCGTGGCTACCGCAGCGCCGGCCTGGACCTGGCGCAGATCGGCCAGGTGGTGCTGATGAGCACGCTCGGTTTCGTGTTCGGTGCGTGGCTGTTGATCAGCGTGGCGCTCTGCATGGAACCGGCGGCAGCGGCGTTGGCATTGCCACTGAATCCCGATGCCGTGCGCATCGTCGGCATCGTCGCCCTGCTCGCCTATCTGGGTACCGTGCTGCTGGTCGGTCGCGATGGACGGCAGTTCAGCGTGTTCGGCCATGCGTTGTGGCTACCCGACCGCCGCACCATGCTCGGCGTCACCGTGCTCAGCGTGATCGAGCTGGTGCTGGCCAGCGCCGCGTTCTATGTGCTGCTGCCGGACTCGACGCCCACCGGCCTGCCCGGCTTCGTCGGCCTGTACCTCGTCGCGGTACTGGCCGGCCTGGTCTCGACCGTGCCGGCCGGCCTGGGCGTGTTCGAATGGAGCCTGTTGAAGCTGTTGCCCCAGGTGGCACCGGCGGCGGTGCTGGCGGCCGCCTTGATCTACCGCGTGACCTATTACGTACTACCGCTGGTGCTGGCCACGTTGCTCGCCCTTGCGCCCGCGCTGCGCCAGCCGCTGCAGGCCAGTGCCGGGGCAACCCGCGCTGGCTGGAACGCACTGCGCCCATGGTTGCCGCAGATCATCGCGCTGGCGGTGTTCAGCATCGGCGCCGCGCTGGTCATCGACGGCACGCTGCCCACGCCACGCCGGCACCTGGTGAATGCCTCGCTGCCGATCCTGGAAACCTCGCACCTGATCGGCAGCCTCAGTGGTGTCGCGCTGCTGCTGATCGGGCAGGGCCTGGCCCGGCGCAGCCACGCGGCGTGGATGCTGGCGATGGCGGTGTGCGTGGTCACCCCGCTGCCGCTGTGGCTGCGCGGTGGCCAACCGTTGATCGCCGTCTCGGCGGTGCTGGTGGCGATGGCGCTGTGGGCCGCGCGCCGCGAGTTCTACCGCCAGGGTGCGCTGCTGGATGAAGCCTGGTCCTGGCCGTGGCTGCGCAACCTGGGCCTGGTGCTGGTGGCGGTGACCTGGCTGCTGTTCTTCACCTACAGCCATGTCGAATACCAGAACGAGCTGTGGTGGCAGTTCGCGGTCTCCGGCAACGCACCGCGCGCGTTGCGCGCGTTGCTGGTGGTGGCCATCGCGCTGGTGATGTTCGGCCTGGCGCGGCTGCTGCACAGCACGCGTAGCCCGCTGCCCGCCGCCGATGAAGCGACGCTGCAATCGCTGGCGCCGGTCCTGGCCGGTGCCACCGACACCCAGGCCTGCCTGGTGCTGACCGCTGACAAGGCAGTGCTGCGCGATGAAGCGAAACTCGGCTTCGTGATGATGCAGCGCTATGGGGGTTCGCTGATCGCGATGGGCGACCCGGTCGGCCCGCCGGACGTCGCCCGCGCATTGATCTGGCGCTTCCGCGAGGAAGCCGACCGCCTCGGCCTGCGCCCCGTCTTCTACCAGGTCGGCGAGACTTACTGGCAGACCTATCTCGACCTTGGCCTGGGGCTGGTCAAGCTGGGCGAAGAAGCGATGGTGCCGCTGCATGATTTCGGCCTGGAAGGGCGCGAGCGCGCCGACCTGCGCCAGGCCTGGAACCGGGGCAAGCGGGGTGGCCTGTCCTTCCGCGTGGCGCCCGTGGAGGAAATTCCCAGCCTGCTGCCGCGCCTGCACGCGATCTCCAACGCATGGCTGGAAGACAAGGCCGGCGACGAAAAGGGCTTCTCGCTCGGCAGCTACGACCCGGATTACCTGGTGCGCTTCCCGGTGGCGCTGGTCGAGGCCGAAGGCCAGATCGTGGCCTTCGCCAATCTTTGGCAGGCACCGGCCGGCGCCGAGCTGTCGGTGGACCTGATGCGCCACGTCAGCGAAGCACCGAAGGGCACGATGGACTTCCTCTTCATCGAGCTGTTCCTGTGGGGCCGCGCACAGGGCTATGCACGTTTCTCGCTGGGCATGGCGCCGCTTTCCGGGCTGGCACAGCATCGTCTGGCTGGCCGCTGGAACCGGCTGGCCGGCCTGCTGGCGCGGCATGGCGAACGTTTCTACGGGTTCAGTGGCCTGCGCCGCTTCAAGTCGAAGTTCGATCCGCAGTGGCGGCCGCGCTATCTCGCCGCGCCCGGCGGCATGCACCTGCCGGCGGCGCTGCTGGACGCCACGCGCCTGATCTCTCTGGACCCGCGGCGCAACTGACGACCCGCGCCACCCGGCAGGTGTCGACCTTGGTCGACACGGCGGCGACAGTGGTCGGGCATGGCTGGCAG
>NZ_JBHHMJ010000461.1:0-6505 GCF_042136455.1 Stenotrophomonas sp. 3diitr2024 | reverse complement strand
GACGTGATCTAGTCAGCCGCATGGATGCGGCTGCCAAGCCTACAAGGACGTACTTGCGGCGTCCCCCGCGAACCCGCCCCGCCCGGTCAAGCGCTGCTTTTGCTTTTGCTTTACGCGACCAACCGCCCACCCACGAGGGGCTGCGCCGTTCGCTGGAACCTATTCCGAAGGCGCAGGCTTCTGCCGAAGCAGGCTGAGCGCCAGGCCACCCACCACCAGTACGCCCAGGCCCAGCAACGCCCACAGCAACCACGATTTCCAATCGCGCTGCGGCTTCAGCGCCGCATCGCCGGCCAGCGGCTCCGGGCTGCCTTCCAGGCGCGCCAGTGTTGGCTGCCACGAAGGATCGTTGCGCTGCCGAAGTTCCTCGATCAGCACCCCGATCGGCGCGTCCGTGCGGCGCGCGGTCGCGCTGCCCACCGCCAGTGCGTAGGGCGCCGCGCCCTGGCTCAGGAACACCAGCACTTCCGGCTGGTAACCCAGACGCAGCGTCGGCGCGGTGGCGGTTTCCGCCGGATTCGCCACCAGTTTCCAGTAGCGGTCGCGGTGCACCCCGCCCAGCGGCTGTGCCGCCGACTGCTGGCGCTGGCCCTGCGTGCCCTGCTGCACCTGGTAGGCGATCCACGGCGCGCTGCGACGTTGCCATTCCGCACTCTCGTCATCGCGGCTGAACAGCGTCCATTGCACCAGGCTGTTATCGGTGCTGGCGACATCGGCACGTGCCACCGGGAACCGGCCATCCATCTCGAAGGTGTACTCGCCCTTGCCCGACGACGTCGGCTCCAGCGACAGCCATTCCCAGGGCAGCGTGGCCGGTGCTGGCGGCAGTTCCGCCAGTACGCCGCGCAGGGTCGGCAGGCGCGAGTCGCCCTGCGCCAGGATACGCAGGTAGCGTGCAGCGCCGTCCACCTGCAGGCGGCGCTGCAGCAGGCGCTTGCCGGCGCGCTGCAGATCCACCAGCGGCATGTCGCGGCCAATCGATCGCCAGTGCTGCAGGTCGTCACTGGCATCCAGCTGCACCTGCGCCTGCAGCGGCTGGCCGCTGTCGGTCCAGTCCAGCACCAGTGCCGCCAGCGGCTGCTGGTCGAGCATGCTGGCGTCGATCAGCCAGCCGCCCTGCCCGCTCGACCCAGCCCCGCCACCCACCCGCGCTTCGACCCGGCGCACGCGCCCATCGGTATCACGCTCGGTCAGCAGCTGCAGGTCGTTGCGCTGTGCATCGGCCAGCGGCGGCAGCACGAACCACGGCAGTTCACGCTGCACCGGCGACTGCGCCAGCGGCTGGTCCGGCGCCAGCAGTGCCGACGGCAACAACTGGCTGGCCGCGTTGAACACCTGCAGATCGCTGAGATCGGCGGTCACGGCACGGCGGTAGATCGCCGGCTCCAGCACGATACGGTAGGCACCGGACTGCGCACTGGACAATGTGAGCGGCCATTGCTCGGCATACTGCGTGCGGTAATCAGCCGCCTGTACCACGACGGCGGCCAGCATGCCGAACATCGCCGGCAGCAGCGCCCTGCTCCACTTCCTCATTGCGATTCCTCCACGGTCGGCGCCGCGCTTGGCGGTGCCGGTGCCAGATAACCCACGACCGTGCACAGCAGGCCGTAGGCGATGAACGATGCGATGCCCAGCAGGTTGCCCAGGTGCTGGCGATCGACAATAACCAGCTTGGCCAGCACCACGCCCATCAGCACGGCACCGACCATCCACAACACACGCTGGCTGCGACGCGAACCCCACACCCAGGCAATCACACCCAGCACGCTCCACAACACGGTCAGGCTGGTCTGCGCCAGGCTGAAGCGCATCATCGAGGCATTCCACGCCAGTCCACCCCATTGGTGTACGCCATGCAGCACCAGGCTGGTCAACGCGAGGAAGGCCGCCAGTGCCAGCAGCGGCATGCGGATGTTCAGCAATGCCTGCGGTGCCTCACTGCCGTACAGCCAGCGCGCCAGCAGCAGCAGGCTCAGCCACTGGCCGATCTCGGCCGGATTCAGCACCGGCAGCCACAGCAGCGGTGCGGCGTCGCCCGGCAGCAGCTGGCCCAGCAGCCAACCGATCGCCAGCAGGCCGAACAGCACGCACTGCAGCGGGACGCGCGCGCTGTCGAAGGCCGCGCCCAGCGGCCAGCGCAATGCGTTCCAGCGCCACAGCGACAGCGCCGCCATCAGCAGCCACGGCAAGGTCACCAGCAGGGTCGTCCAACCCTGCGCCAGGCCGGCCTCGCCACTACCCCACAAGGCCAGCAACGAAAGCAGCGACGGCCACAGCAGCCACCACAGGAACTGCGCGATGCGGGCCACGGTATCGCCGCCTTGGCGCAGGCACAGCAGGGTACGCACGCCCAGTACCGCGAACACCGCCCAGGCCAGCGCGCCGTGGCCGGCGAACGGCTGGTGGTGTGCATCGCTCTGCATCAGGGCCAGCGGGAAGCCCAGCGCGAGCATGGCCAGCGCGGTCACGCCCAGCGCACGCGCCGGCTGGCGACGCTGCGCTTCGGCCGCCAGCCAGCCAGTGACCGCGGCCAGCACCAGCAACGCGTCCACTTCGGTGCGGTACGGGAAGAAGCGGGTGATCTCATGGACCAGGCCGCCCAGCCACCACAGCAGGCCCCACAGGTAATACCCCAGTGCGACCTCATGACGCGGCCTGCGCTGGT
Organism: Stenotrophomonas sp. 3diitr2024; assembly: GCF_042136455.1. Classification (NCBI taxonomy): domain Bacteria; kingdom Pseudomonadati; phylum Pseudomonadota; class Gammaproteobacteria; order Lysobacterales; family Lysobacteraceae; genus Stenotrophomonas; species Stenotrophomonas sp. 3diitr2024. The sequence continues at coordinate 3,837 of NZ_JBHHMJ010000461.1, read as the reverse complement.
AGCTCCACGCCGACGCGAAGCCGGCCAGGGCCAGCAACAGCGCGCCAACGGCGGTCGGGTTGATCAGGAAGCGCAGGTCTTCGTGCCAGTGGTCGCCACCGGCAACGAAGGCGAATGCGGCGCCGATCTGCAGCAACGCGCCGGAGACCTGCGGCAGCCACCGCTTCTGGCGCAGCCCCAACCACGCCAGGCCAGCGCCTTCCAGTGCAAACACGGCGCCCGTGGCGCGCGCCGACAATGCCAGCGGCACCGCCAGCGTGGCGAAACCCACCGCGAGCACGGCATGCGACTGCGCCAGCACGGTGTACGACGCACGTGCGATCAGCGCCCGGGCCAACACCGCGTAGATCGCCGCCAGGCCCAGCGCGCACAGTGCCAGCGTCATCGGTTGCGCGTGCAGCATACCTGCCTGCAGCGAGAACGCGACCAGCGGCGTGCCGAACACCAGGCTGCCATCGATCAAGTCACGGCGGCCGGCCGGCTGGCGACGCGCGTACAGCAGCGGTATCAGCAGGTAGAACACGAAGAACAGCGCCAGGAACGGCTCGGTGCTGCTGAACTTGTCCGGCGCGTACTGCAGCACGCCCCAGAAGGTGCCAATGCCGAAGGTGAAGGCGAAGCCCAGCAGGTTCAGCGCGCGCCATGGGCGGAACCAGGCAATGGCGAAGATGCCCGCATTGAGCACGGCGTAATAGCTGAACAGCCCCACGTGGTTGCCGCTGCCGGTGGACAGCCACAGCGGTGCCATGAAGCCGGCCAGGATGCCCAGCACGGCCAGCGTGCGCGAGTTCTGCACCACCGCCAGCACGCACAGCCCGGCCACCAGTGCGATCGAACTGGCAAAGGCAAAGGCCGGCGGAATCAGGTCGAAGCGCTTGAACGCCGCGAAGATGGTCAGCAGCAGTACGCCGATGGCACCGCCCTGCAGCGCCAGGGCAAACAGCCGCCGGCGTTCACGCTGGTGCCAACCGAAGGCCAGCAGGCCCAGCGCAGCCACGGTGATGCCGGCCAGGCGCAGTTCGATCGGCAGCACCAGCCAGCCCTGGTCGCTGACGTACTTCAGCAGCGCTGCGACACCGGCCAGCAGCACCAGCATGCCGATCTTGACCGGCACGTTGCCTTCGGTGAACCAGCGCTTGACCGCACCGATGCCACGCTCGATGACATTGGGCAGTGCCGGTTCGGAAGGCAGCGGCGGCTGCACCGGCACCGCCGGTGGCGCAGCAGGACGGGGGACAGGCACCCCGGTGGGCGTTGCTTCGCGCACCGGTGGCTGCGGGGGCTGAGGCGCAGCAGCAGCGGCGGCCGGCCGCAGGAACGGTGGATCGGCGCTGGCAGCAGGTGCGGCCACAGGCCGTTCAGGCGCGGGTGCGGTGGCGGCCGGCCTGACGGCGGCCGGCGCGGCGGCCATCGCGCTTTCCAGCGCAGCGACGCGGCGGCGCAGGCCGGCAATCATCACCAGCGCGACCACCAGCAACAGCGGGATGGCCAGAAGAACCAGTACGACCAGGGCTATCAGTGCTTCCATTGCGTGCTTCCAATGCGATCCCGCGCCCCAGCGGCGGCGGTCGACCGCCCCATGCTACGACAGGGTGGGTCCCATAAACGACGAACCCCGGCCAGGCCGGGGTCCGTCTGCGATCTACACCGGCCTTACTTGGCGGCGATGACCTTGGCCATTTCCAGGCACTTGTTGGAGTAGCCCCACTCGTTGTCGTACCAGGTCACCAGCTTGACGAAGGTGCCGTCCAGGGCGATGCCGGCGTCGGCGTCGAACACCGAGGTGCAGGTCTCGCCGCGGAAATCGGTGGCCACAACCTTGTCTTCGGTGTAGCCGAGGATGCCCTTCAGCGCGCCTTCGCTCTGTGCCTTCACTTCAGCGCAGATCTCGGCGTAGGTGGCTTCCTTCTCCAGCTCGACGGTCAGGTCGACCACCGATACGTCCGAGGTCGGGACGCGGAAGCTCATGCCGGTCAGCTTCTTGTTCAGTTCCGGGATGACCACGCCGACGGCCTTGGCCGCACCGGTGGACGAGGGAATGATGTTTTCCAGGATGCCACGGCCGCCGCGCCAGTCCTTGTTGGACGGGCCATCGACGGTCTTCTGGGTGGCGGTGGCCGCATGCACGGTGGTCATCAGGCCGCGCTTGATGCCCCACTTGTCATTGATGACCTTGGCCAGCGGAGCCAGGCAGTTGGTGGTGCACGACGCGTTGGAGATGATTGCCTGGCCAGCATAGGTCTTGTCGTTCACGCCGAACACGAACATCGGCGTGTCGTCCTTCGACGGGGCCGACATGATGACCTTCCTGGCGCCGGCATCGATGTGCTTCTGCGCGGTTTCCTTGGTCAGGAACAGGCCGGTGGCTTCCAGCACCACGTCGGCGCCGACTTCGTCCCACTTCAGGTTGGCCGGGTCGCGTTCCTGGGTCAGGCGGATCTTCTTGCCGTTGACCAGCAGGTCGTTGCCCTGCACCGCCACGTCGGCCTTGAAGCGGCCGTGCACGGAGTCGTACTTGAGCATGTAGGCCAGGTAATCCGGCTCCAGCAGATCGTTGATGGCCACGATTTCGATGTCGTCGCCGAAGTTCAGCACCGCCGAGCGCAGGACGTTACGCCCGATGCGACCGAAACCGTTGATACCAACCTTGATTGCCATTTCTCAAGCTCCTGCAGCCGCGACGGGTGCGGCGGGATGGATAGGGCCCACAAGTCTAGCAGGCCGGGGCTGACCACCGTGGGCCAGGCCGGGCCGCCAGCAGGTCGGCGGACAGGATTTGATCCGGATCAAAGCGTTAGCGCGGCGTGAGGCCGAGACTGTCGCCATCCACCCAGCAACGAGAACACCCCCATGCGCAAGACCTCCTCCCTGATCGTGGCCAGCCTGGCCGCCGCCCTGTCCCTCGCCGCCGCCCCGGCCATGGCCCAGTCCAAGGGCGACTGGACCGTTTCGGCCGGCGTGCACCAGGTGGCGCCGAAGTCGAACAACGGCTGGCTGGCCGGCGGCACCCTGAAGGTCGACGTCGACAACGACGTCAAGCCGACCATCACCGGCGAGTACTTCATCGCCGACAACCTGGGCATCGAAGTGCTGGCCGCACTGCCGTTCAAGCACGACATCAACATCAACGGCCTGGGCCGCGTCGGCAGCACCAAGCAGCTGCCGCCGGTGGTGACCCTGCAGTACCACTTCAACAGCAAGGGCAAGGTCTCGCCGTTCGTTGGCGCGGGCGTGAACTACACCACCTTCTTCAGCGAAGACACCACCGGTGCATTGGCCGGCAGCAAGCTGAAGCTGCAGGATTCGTGGGGCCTGGCCGCGCATGCGGGCATCGACTTCGCGATCGGCGAGAAGGGCGCCCTGCGCGTGGACATGCGCTGGATCGACATCGACAGCAAGGTGAAGTTGAACGGCGAGAAGATCGGCACCGTCAACATCGATCCGCTGGTCTACGGCGCTTCGTACGTCTTCAAGTTCTAAAGCGGTGTGTTGAGTGCGGGGGGCTTCGCCCGCCCCGCTCCCCCGCTATACGCAAAACCCTCGCAGCATGTTGCCCCGGTGATTGCCGGGGCTTTTTTGTGCCTGGGACTGAAGCGGTTCCGGAGCTGGGGCGAGGCGGGGAGCAGAGCCTGTACATCCGAGGCGTAATGGTTGCCTGCAATTGCAAAAGGCGGATTTTGATCCTGCATTTGTTCTTGATGTTGCCTTTGACGTTTGCATCCGCCTCCGCAGCCATGTTGGATGGGGCTGCAGGGGCAGGCGCTGCGGGACCGTCCGCGGCATGAATGCCGCGGCCGAGCTTACAGGGACGTACTTGCAGCGTGTCCCGCAGCGCCT
>NZ_JBHHMJ010000450.1:0-335 GCF_042136455.1 Stenotrophomonas sp. 3diitr2024 | reverse complement strand
TGATCTGGCCCCCTGAAAACGGACGCCATGAAGCCGTTTCAGGCGGCAGCCCGGAGCTGCCGGGCGTAGTTGTTAGGCGAGTGGTAGCCCAGCGCCGAGTGTAGCCGGGCTGGATTGTAGAAGCCGTGGATGTAAGCAGCGATGGACTGGCTGGCTTGTTCCCTACTGGCGTAAGGCTCGGCAGCCTCTTCTGTCTTGAGCGTCGCAAAGAAGCTCTCGGCCACCGCGTTGTCCCAGCAATTGCCAGGCCGGCTCATGCTTTGGACCACGTCATGGGACTGCAGCAGCTGGCGAAACTCGTTCCCCCAGTACTGCCCACCACGATCTGAATGGAA
>NZ_JBHHMJ010000441.1:0-5498 GCF_042136455.1 Stenotrophomonas sp. 3diitr2024 | reverse complement strand
CGCGCCGGTGGGGTCACCGGCGCGTTTCGTTTGCTGCTTCGATTTACTTGACGCTGACCAGCTTGATCTCGAACTGCACAGCCACGTTCGGCGGGAACGGGGTGCGCGGATCGGCACCGTAGGCCTGGTCCGGCGGCAGGGTGACTTCCCACTTCGAGCCTGCCGGCATCTGCAGCAGGGTCTCGCGCATGGCCTTCATTTCGACTTCGCTGACCTTGATCGACGGGATCTGCTGGGCCGGGCGGGCTTCGGTCGGGCGCTGACCGTACGGGAACGGACCGGCCACTTCCAGCTGCACAGTGCTGGCCTGGGTCGGCTTGGCACCCTTGCCGGCCTCGATCACGCGGTACTGGACGCCGCTCGGCAGGGACTGCACACCGGCCTTGGCCTTGTTCGCCGCGATGAACTGGTCGCTCTTGGTCTTGTTTTCGGCAGCCGCCTTTTCGTACTCGGCCTTGGCGGCCTGGGCACGGCCCTGCTCGCGCTTCTGGAACGCTTCAACGGCCGGCTTCAGCTGCTCGGCGGTGATCGCCGGCTGCTTCTTGGCGTAGGCATCCTGCAGGCCCTTCACCACCGAGTTGATGTCCAGCTGCTCACCACGACCGGTCAGCTCCGCCAGGTTGTTGCCGTAGTCGTAACCGAAGTAGTAGCTCAGCTTGCCCTTTTCGGACGAGACGTCCTGGGCGAAGGCATTGCCCGTCAGGGCCAGGGCCGCGACGGCGACCGCGATAGAACGCAACTTCATCAAACAGTTCTCCAGGGGTGGTAACTCAGGGACGTTCTGCGCCGCCCTGAGGCGACGGGTTAGGATAACGGGCGCAACGTGTAACCGCTACTCACGATGCAGGCTATGACCCGTCTGCGTTTCCAGAGTTCAATATCACTTTTTTTTAACGTTCCAGGAGTTTCCCCGTGGCCGATGCCCTGATCGCTGTCGCTGACGACGGCGCCATCCGCACCGTGACCGTCCAGCGCCCGGACAAGCTCAATGCCCTCAACGCCGCGACCCTGCAAGCCCTGGCCGATGCCTTCAGCGACGCCGCCGCCGATCCGGAGGTGCGCGTCGTGATATTGACCGGGGCGGGCCCCAAGGCGTTCGTGGCCGGTGCCGACATCGCGGAAATGAACACGCTCAGCGCCGTTCAGGGACGTGATTTCTCGCTGCTGGGCCAGGCCCTGATGCGCCAGATCGAACGCATGCCCAAACCGGTCATCGCACGCGTGAATGGTTTCGCACTGGGCGGTGGCCTGGAACTGGCGATGGCCTGCCACCTGCGCATCGCCGCAGATACCGCCAAGCTCGGCCAACCGGAAATCAACCTCGGCCTGATCCCCGGCTTCGGCGGCAGCCAGCGCCTGCTGCGCCTGTGCGGCCGCGCCGCCACCCTGGAGCTGTGCCTGCTGGGGGCGCCGATCAACGCCGCGCGTGCGCTGGAACTGGGCATCGTCAACGAAGTCGTGCCGGCCGACGCGCTGGACAACCGGGTGCAGGACGTCGCCCGCCAGCTGGCACGCTCGGCCCCGCTGGCCCTGCGTGGCCTGCTCGACGCGGTGCACGTGGGCGGCGAATGCAGCCTGGAGGCCGGGCTGGAATACGAAAGTGCGCAGTTCGGCCTGCTGTTCGCCACCGAGGACATGCGCGAAGGCACCAGCGCCTTCCTGCAACGCCGCGCGCCGGCCTTCCAGAACCGCTGACGCCATGGCATCCCGACCCAACCCCGCGCAGTTGTTCGCCCGGGTCCAGGCAGACGATCTCGATGGTGCCCTGCAGGCCGGGCTGATGGACTACATCGTCCGTGCCGGCGACGACCGGTTGCTGCCTGACCACCCCGACCTTCCGCAACGCCTGTGCCAGGCCCAGCAGCAACTGCGCGCGGCCTGGGCTGCACGCGAACGCTACCGTGCCCGTGCGGTGCGCCTGGCCCGCCGCGAGGCCGAGCGCGATGCACGTCGCACTCCGGCACCAGCCCCGGACGTGAAGCCCGCCCTGCCCGCTGCGGCAGCCGCGATTCTGGCCCGGGCCAAGGCCCGCGCCAGTGGCAAGGAACAGTAATGGCCACCACGAAAAAGACCGCACGCGCCCCGGCGCGGCGTGGCGGCACGATGCCACGCGCCGACGTGGTGGAGATGTTCACCCGCCTGCGCGAACTCAACCCGCACCCGAAGACCGAACTGGAGTACAGCTCGCCGTTCGAGCTGCTGGTGGCGGTGGCGTTGTCGGCGCAGGCCACCGACGTCGGCGTCAACAAGGCCACGCGCCGCCTGTTCCCGGTCGCCAACACGCCGGCGAAGATCCTTGCGCTCGGCGAGGATGGCTTGAAGCAGTACATCGCCACCATCGGGCTGTTCAACGCCAAGGCAAAGAACGTGATCGCCACCTGCGCGATCCTGCTGGAGAAGCATGGCGGTGAAGTGCCGCGTGATCGCGAAGCGCTGGAAGCGCTGCCGGGCGTCGGGCGCAAGACCGCCAACGTGGTGCTCAACACCGCGTTCGGCGAGCCGGTGATGGCGGTGGACACGCATATCTTCCGCGTCGCCAACCGCACAGGACTGGCGCCGGGCAGGAACGTGCGCGAAGTGGAAGACAAGCTGGTGAAGGTGATCCCGGCCGAGTTCCTGCTCAACGCGCATCACTGGCTGATCCTGCACGGACGTTATGTGTGCAAGGCGCGCAAGCCGGATTGCCCGGGCTGCGTGATCGCCGACCTGTGCCGGTTCAAGGAAAAGACCACGGCCGAGTGACGGCAGCATCCACGCAGGGCGTGGCTCTACTGCAACCGGGTCGCAATCCGGGCGTCATACGCAAGCGGTTTCAATGGCAGGCCCTGCCGTGACGGGGCCTGCGGCGGATGTCTGCCGCGCGTGAACTGTCACATTTACGCAATCTTTACCTTCTAGCCTGCGCGCATCTTCCCACCTGCCTGCAAGGCTCCTCTCCATGAAACTGCATCACCAACTCCTGACGGTGGCCGTGGCTGCTGCGCTGTATGTGCCGGCTGCACACGCCGAAGTCGCCATCGACGTGATCGGCGGTTCGGAAATCACCTTCGAAGGCCTGGTCCAGGCCGACGGCAACTGGTTCCACAACGATGTGGTCGACCTCAACGGTGGCGACGCCGGCAACGGCAAGAACAGCGAATTCGAACTGCGTCGCGCCGAGCTGGTGCTGAAGGGCAAGGGCCCGGGCAACGTGGAGTGGGTGGTCGGCTATGACGCCAAGGCCGACAAGTTCCTCGACACCAACGTGAAGTACAAGCTGCTGGGTAACGCCAACCACTTCCTGCAGCTGGGCCAGTTCAAGCAGCCCAACAGCCTGGAAGAACTGTCCAGCACCAAGAACAACGATTTCATTTCCAAGGCAGCGGTCACCAATACCTATGCCATCGCCCGCCGCCTGGGCGGCGCGTACAGCTACGGCCAGGACAACTGGTCGGTGACCGCCAGCGCCTTCGGCCGCGAGCTGACCCGCAACCTGGCCCACGGCAGCGGCTACGGCGCGCGTGGCACCTGGGCCCCGATCAATGAAAAGGGCCAGGTCCTGCACTTCGGTCTGAGCTACGTCAACTACGACGCCGACGCCGACACCCTGCGCGTGCGTGCGCGTCCGAATGCCGACCTCGCCACTGCCCGCCTGGTTGACAGCGGCAACCTGACCGACACCGACCGCGTCAGCACCATCGGTGCCGAAGCGATGTACTTCCAGGGTCCCTTCAAGGCCCAGGCCGAGTACTACACCAGCAAGGCCAAGCGCTACGACCACGACAACTACACCAGCGACGGCTACTACATCAGCGGCGTGTGGAACGTCACCGGCGAGACCTGGAGCTACAAGGGCGGCACTCCGGGCACCGGCCTGCCGAACAACCCGGCCGGCGGCCAGTGGCAGCTGGGCGTGCGCTACGACCACATGGACCTCAATGACGGCAACCTCGCCGCCAATCCGGTCGCCGGTCGCCCGCCGATCGTCGATGGCGTGCTGGGCGGCAAGATGGACATCTGGACCGTGGGCGCCAACTGGTACCTGCGTTCCAACTTCAAGCTGATGCTCAACTACGTGATGGTCGACAGCAAGAAGTACAGCTCCACGGCGCGCGGTTTCGTCAACGACGATCCCAACATCCTGGAAGCCCGCGCGCAGTTCTTCTGGTAAGCCCAGCCACCTGCGTTGAACCGCGAAGGCACGGCCCCGGCCGTGCCTTCGTCGTTGCAGCGGTACCCGTGCCGTGCTGCCGGCACAGCGGACGCGACATCCCTCATGACGCGTGTCACGCCCGCGTCATATGACAGACGCGGACGTGTCACGCAACCGTTATGGAATGTGCACCGAAACGTCGGGCAACCGCCCTTCGACCACCACCCCAGGAGTCTCCCCGTGATCCACGCCTTCAAATCGCGCGCCGCTGTCGCCATCCTGGCTGCATCGTCCGTGTTCGCCGCCAACGCCGCCGACATCACCGGCGCGGGCGCATCGTTCATCTACCCGGTCATGTCCAAGTGGTCGGCCGACTACAGCGCCGCAACCGGCAACAAGGTCAACTACCAGTCCATCGGTTCCGGCGGCGGCATTGCCCAGATCAAGGCCAAGACCGTTGATTTCGGCTCTTCCGATGCGCCGCTGAAGCCGGAAGACCTGGCTGCTGCAGGCCTGGCGCAGTTCCCGTCGGTGATCGGTGGCGTGGTGCCGGTGGTCAACGTGGCCGGCATCGCCCCGGGCGCCCTGAAGCTGGACGGCGCCGTGCTGGCCAACATCTTCCTGGGCAGGATCAAGACCTGGAACGACCCGGCCATCGCCGCACTGAACCCGGGCGTGACCCTGCCGAACGCCAAGGTCACCGTCGTGCATCGTTCGGACGGCTCGGGTACCACCTTCAACTTCGTCAACTACCTGTCCAAGGTCAGCCCGGAGTGGAAGAGCTCGGTCGGTGAAGGCACCTCGGTGCAGTGGCCGGCCGGCATCGGCGGCAAGGGCAACGAAGGTGTTGCCGCCTACGTGAAGCAGATCAAGGGCGGCATCGGCTATGTCGAACTGTCCTACGCGCTGCAGAACAAGCTCTCCTACACCGCGATGAAGAATGCCGCCGGCAAGTTCGTGCAGCCGAGCGACACCTCGTTCGCTGCCGCCGCTGCCAGCGCCGACTGGGCCAACGCCCGCGACTTCTACCTGGTGATGACCAATGCGCCGGGCGCCGAGTCCTGGCCGATCACCGCAACCAACTTCATCCTGGTGCAGAAGACGCCGAAGAATGCTGCCAATGGCAAGGCGACCCAGGAGTTCTTCCGCTGGGTCTACAAGAACGGCGACGCCCAGGCCCGCCAGCTGGACTACGTGCCGCTGCCGGACAGCCTGGTGCGCCAGATCGAGACCTACTGGTCGCAGAACCTGAAGTAAGCGCGTTCCCCCGCAGGAACGGGGGCGGCGGGTCCTCTCTCCCCCGCCGCTCCCACCCGGGCGCGAGATCCTCGAGATCTCGCGCTCTTCTTGTTTTCGGGGATGCACC
>NZ_JBHHMJ010000429.1:0-426 GCF_042136455.1 Stenotrophomonas sp. 3diitr2024 | reverse complement strand
TGTCGAGCTGACCGACGACGACGGCGGCAACGGTACCAATTCACGCCTGGAAGAAACCCTGCCGGCCGGTCACTACACCGTCGATGTGTCCAGCCTGAACAATGGCGCAGGCATGGTGGAAGTGCGCGTGCAGGTGGATGTATGACGATGACTTCTGGTCTTGTATTAATTGGAGGGTGCTTTATAGTAGCAGAATTATGTCATATAATCATTCGGAAAAGAATGATTAAGAAAAAAAAGCCGTATGAATTACAATACGTCCCTGTCTTTTTCATTATGTTTTGCATGCTTAGTACATTACAAAATCTAATAAACTTTCCACCACTTGTAAATGTTTTTTTAAAGTTCGGTTTACTTTATAGTGGTGTTGGAATAGCACTTTTATTTATTTTATTTTGCATACGTTATGTTCACTATCAATCGTAT
>NZ_JBHHMJ010000428.1:0-7092 GCF_042136455.1 Stenotrophomonas sp. 3diitr2024 | reverse complement strand
CAGGGCTTCGTCGTCGTCATCGCCGCCGGCCTCGAAATCCTCACTGGACGCACGCGGCAGGCTGGCCATGTCGGTCAGCGCTTCTTCGCCCTCTTCGGACAGGGCCGGGCGGCGGCCGCCGCTGCCCAGGCCGAAGCCGCCCAGGAACGAGCGGGTCCAGCTGAACATGGCATCGGCCTGCGCGGACACGTCGTCGCTGTCGGCGAGCAGCAGTTCGAAGGCGAAGTCGCGGTCTTCCAGCTGCTTGATGGTGGCCTGCAGCAGCTGCCCCAGCACGCTGTCGGCGGCCACCGGTGGCAGGGTGTCGTCGGCCAGCACGCGCGCCGGCCAATCGTTGCCGGGGGCGCCGCCGGCGGCCAGCCAGCCGCACAGCGCTCCGTGCAGCTCGGCAGCGGTAGCGCCCAGGCCCAGCGCCTGGCTGGCGCGGGTAACGTCGTCGACGGAGGGAAGTTCGGTCATCGTGCGGCTCGTTCGGAATAAGGAAACCCGGGGTGCGCACGCGCGCGCCCGTGAGACCCTGTAGTGTAGCAACCCTGCGTCATCCTCTCGTGGCCGTCCGGCCTTGCTGCGACAGCGCTTGACCGCCCTCACCCGGCTTGCCTATCGTGCCCGCATGGAACCCGCCGATCCCCTTGCCCAGCTGCAGGACTTTGCCGCCCGCGTGGACGCGTTGCTTGAACGCAACCAGCGCCTGGCCGAGGAGAACCGCAGCCTGCGCCACCAGCAGGAACAGCTGGTGGCCGAGCGCTCGACGCTGCTGGCCAAGAACGAACAGGCGCGCTCGCGGGTGGAAGCGATGATCAGCCGGCTCAAATCCCTGGAGCAGCACACATGAGCGCCGAACCGGTCAGTGTCCGCATCCTCGATCGTGAATACACCGTAGGCGTCGGCGGCGACGAACGCGACAGCCTGATGGCTGCTGCGCGCCTGCTCGATGCGCGCATGCGCGAGATCCGCGGCAGCAACCGCATGGCCGCCGTCGACCGCGTCGCCGTGCTGGCCGCGCTGAACCTGGCCCACGAACTGCAGCTGCTGCGCGACGAGAACGCCCGCCAGGCCGTGGCGCTGCAGCAGACGCTGGCCGACCTGAACCGGCGTCTGGACCGCGCCATCGACGGCACCCCATAAAAAAAGGGGACGGAGGGAATTAAGGCGCATTCGCCCCTTCCGTGCTGGAAACGCCTTAATTCCCTCCGTCCCCTTTTCGCTTGTCTGAATTGGCACGGACTGTTGCCGACGAACGGCCTATCCAGATCCTGCGTGCTGGCTATAATGGCCACGCGTTCTCTGCGGTACTCGACGGCATGTGCAAACATTCGCCTTGTCCCTTAAGAACGACACCGGGAGCGCGACAGCGCCGGGAGTGCAGGTCCGCCTTGTAGCGGGAAGCCCGATGGTTCTCCAGCGTTCCCACTTGAGCCCCCGGGTTCAAGGTCGTTTCGCATGCATCGACATTGCGGAGAATGCAATATTCCAGCAAGGGCGGCGTCTTCGGGCGTCGCCCTTGTTCTTTCCGGCACAATGATGGCTGATCCTTGCCGCTCGCTGCCATGACCGACCCGCGCCAGGCCCTGCGCCACGACCTGCGGCAACGCCGCCGTGACCTTAACGCTGGTGAGCGCATCGCCGCCGCCGAATCGCTTGCCGATGCCCTGCTCGCCCTGCCGTTCGCCCCGCGCGAAGGCGCCGTGGCCGGCTACTGGGCGCTGGATGGCGAAATCGCCCTGCACCGCTGGCAGCTGCAGCTGCCCGAAGGACTCACCTACTGCCTGCCGGTGCTGGCCGGCGACGTGCTGCGCTTCGCACCATGGCGGCCCGGGCAGCCGCTGACCAGCAACCGCTATGGCATCCCCGAGCCGGACGTGGCCGTGGAAGACACCCTGGAACCGGAACGGATGGCGCTGGTCGTGACCCCATTGGTGGGTTTCGACGCACAGTGCCGCCGGCTGGGCATGGGGGGCGGCTGGTATGATCGCAGCTTCGCCTTCCGCCACGACCGGCCGGCGCCGCCCTGGCTGGTCGGTGCTGCGTTCGCGGTGCAGCAGGTCGAGTCCTTGCCGGTGGCGTCGTGGGACGTGCCGGTGGATGCGATCTGCACCGAAGACGGCACCCTGTTCCCCTCCGCTGCCCCCGTGAACGCATGACCGCCCGCAAGCGCTACTGGCTGATGAAGTCCGAACCGGACGCCTTCTCCATCGATGACCTGGCAAAGGTCAAGGTCGAACCCTGGAACGGGGTGCGCAACTACCAGGCGCGCAATTTCATGCGCGATGGCATGCAGGTGGGCGACGGCATCCTGTTCTACCACTCCAACACCAAGGTGCCCGGCATCGTCGGCCTGGCCACCGTCGCCAGCCCAGCCTACCCGGACGACACCCAGTTCGACCCGAAATCCGACTACCACGACCCCAAGAGCACGCGCGAAAACCCGCGCTGGATGCTGGTGGACGTGGCCTTCGACCGCAAGCTCAAGCAGGTGATCGCGCTCGACGAGATCAAGCTGCACGCTGACGAGCTCGGCGAGGGCTTCCCGCTGGTTGCCAAGGGCAATCGCCTGTCGGTGTTCCCGGTGACCGCCGCGCAGTGGAAGCTGCTGCTGTCGCTGGAAAAGAAATCCTGATTCCCCGCCTGAGAGTTCTTCCCATGTCCGAAGCCAAGCGCCTGGCCGCCGAGAAAGCCATCGAGTACGTCGAAGACGGCATGATCGTCGGTGTCGGCACCGGTTCCACCGTGGCCTATTTCATCGATGCCCTGGCCCGCATCCAGCACCGCATCAAGGGAGCCGTGTCCAGCTCCGAGCAGAGCACCGCACGCCTGAAGCAGCACGGCATCGAGGTGATCGAGCTGAACCACAGTGGCAACCTGTCGCTGTACGTCGATGGCGCCGACGAGTGCGACCCGAACAAGTGCCTGATCAAGGGCGGCGGCGCCGCACTGACCCGCGAGAAGATCATTGCCGAGGCCAGCGAGCGCTTCATCTGCATCGTCGACCCGAGCAAGCAGGTGCCGGTGCTGGGCAAGTTCCCGCTGCCGGTGGAAGTGATCCCGATGGCGCGCAGCCTGGTCGCCCGCCAGATCCGCGACATGACCGGCGGCCAGCCGACCTGGCGCGAGGGCGTGGTCACCGACAACGGCAACCAGATCCTGGACATCCACAACCTGCAGATCACCGATCCGGAAAAGCTGGAGCGCGAGCTCAACCAGTTGCCGGGCGTGGTCTGCGTCGGCCTGTTCGCGCGCCGTCGCGCCGATGTGGTGATCGTCGGTGGCGAGCCGCCGGTCGTGCTCTGACCCTTCCCAAGGATCCTGACAATGTCGCTGTTGCGTTCGCTGCTGATGCTTCCGCTGCTGGCCCTGGCCGGCTGCGCCACCGACGCGGCCCGCCATTGGGTCGAGCTGGACGGCGCCCGCTACCAGGTCGAGCTGGCCACCAACGATGAAACCCGCGCGCGCGGGCTGATGTTCCGCGACCAGATGGCGGCCGACCACGGCATGCTGTTCATCCACGACCGCGAGGAAATGCAGGCGTACTGGATGAAGAACACCAAGATCGCGCTGGACATCCTTTACTTCGACAGCCAGCGCAAGCTGGTCAGCCAGCAGCGCGACGTACCGCCGTGCTCGGCCGGCGACATGTGCCCGCCCTATCCCAGCGGCGGCCCGGCGCGTTATGTGCTGGAACTCAACGCCGGCCAGGCCGAGAAGCTGCAGCTCAAGGACGGCACGGAGCTGAAATTCGGTCCGGGCATCGAAAAATAACGGTAGTGCCGGCCGCTGGCCGGCAATCCAACCCGACCGGGGTCAGATCCCTTTCGCAAGCGAAAGGGATCTGACCCCTGAATTTTTCACGCGACACCGCTTGAAACCGCCTGCGAATGACGCCAGTCTGTGGCCATGCAGGACCGGATCACACTCCCCGACTGGGATGCCTTGGCCGACCTCGAAGACGAGGCGCTGCCACTGTTGCCGACCGCGCTGCTGATCGCGCGCGATGAATACCCCGATCTGCAGCCGTCCACCTACGACGCGCTGATCCAGAGCCATGTCGAGCACCTCCGCTCGGAAGTGGAGAGCATCGACAACAGCCCGCTGAAGATGGCGGCGATCAACCGCCACCTGTTCGACGAGCTGGGCTACAGCGGCGACCACGACGAGTACTACGACCCGCGCAACAGCTACCTCAACCAGGTATTCGAGCGCCGCCTGGGCAACCCGATCTCGCTGGCGCTGGTGCAGATGGAAGTCGCGCGCCGGCTGGGTATTCCGCTCGATGGCGTGTCCTTCCCCGGCCACTTCCTGGTGCGCCTGCCGGTGGACGACGGCGTGCTGGTGATGGACCCGTTCAACGGCGGCCGGCCGCTGGACGTGGACGAACTGCGCGAGCGGGCCAAGTCACACCTGGGCGGGCAGATGCCCGACGACCAGGTGCTGGCGCAGATCCTCGACCCGGCGCCCGCGCGCGCGATCCTGATGCGCATGCTGCGCAACCTGCACGGCGTGTATGCCGAAGCCGGCGAGTGGGACCGCGCCGCGCGCAGTGCCGACCGCCTGCTGAAGCTGGCCCCGGAGCAGGACGATGCGCTGCGCGACCGCGGCCTGGCCTACCTGCAGCTGGAGTACCTGGCCGGTGCCCGCCACGATCTGGGCCAGTACCTGAAGCGCAACCCGGAAGCCAGCGACGCGCAGTGGCTGCGCGAGAAGCTGATCGACCTCGGCGGGCCTATGCCGCGGCTGCATTGAGGGAGGCGGTGTGCGGACCGACAGTCCACACCTACCCTCATCAATCGACCTCGACCATCTCGAAATCAGCCTTGGTCACCCCGCAATCCGGGCAGGTCCAGGTCTCGGGAATGTCCTCCCAGCGCGTCCCTGGCATGATGCCTTCCTCCGGCAAGCCTTCTGCTTCGCTGTACAGGAAGCCGCAGACCACGCACATCCAGGTGCGCAAGGTGGTGGGGGTGGCATCGCTCATCGGATAATCAGGACTGGATTCACGGGCCGCCATTGTCCCATCGCGGTCCACTCACCGGTAGCCATCGATGACTTCTGCTTCCCCGGCGCCCCGCGGCGTCTACCTGATCACCCCGGACGAGCCCGATACCGCACGCCTGCTGGCCCGTACCGCGCCGCTGCTGGCCGCGGGCGCCACCTGGCTGCAGTACCGCAACAAGACCGCAAGCGACGCGCTGCGGCGGGAGCAGGCAACCGCGCTGCAGGCACTGTGCGCAGACCACGGCGTACCGCTGATCGTCAACGACGACCCGGCGCTGGCCAAGGCCGTGGGCGCGGCGGGCGTGCACCTGGGCGGCACCGACGGCGACATCCCCAGCGCGCGCGCCCTGCTCGGCCCCGAGGCCATCATCGGCGCCTCCTGCTATGACCAGCTGGCCAATGCCGAGAGGGCCGTGGCCGCCGGCGCCAGCTACGTGGCCTTCGGCGCGTTCTTCCCGACCACCACCAAGATCACCACCAGCCGCGCCCATACCGACCTGCTGCGGCAAAGCGCCGCACTGGGCGTGCCGCGGGTGGCGATCGGTGGCCTGACGCCGGACAATGTTGGTCCCATCATCGATGCCGGCGCCGATCTGGTCGCCGTGGTCAGCAGCGTGTTCGCCGCCGAAGACCCGGTCGCGACCCAGCGCGCCTACCTCGCCCAGTTCGCGTAATGCCCAGGAAAGCCCCATGAACCACGACCAGTCCCACGCCCTGTTCTCCCGCGCCCAGCAGCTGTTGCCGGGCGGCGTCAATTCGCCGGTGCGCGCGTTCAAGTCGGTCGGCGGCGAGCCGTTCTTCGTTGAACGCGCCGACGGTGCCTACCTGTACGACGTCGATGGCAACCGCTACATCGACTACGTCGGCTCCTGGGGCCCGATGATCGTCGGCCACAACCATCCGGCGGTACGCCAGGCGGTGAAGAAGGCGATCGACAACGGCCTGTCGTTCGGCGCGCCATGCGCGGCCGAAGTCACCATGGCCGAGACCATCACCCGCCTGGTGCCGTCGTGCGAGATGGTGCGCATGGTCAACTCCGGCACCGAGGCCACCCTGTCGGCGATCCGGCTGGCGCGTGGCGCCACCGGCCGCAACCGCATCGTCAAGTTCGAAGGCTGCTACCACGGCCACGGCGACTCGTTCCTGGTCAAGGCCGGCAGCGGCATGTTGACCCTGGGCGTGCCGACCTCGCCGGGCGTCCCGGCCGGGCTGAGCGAACTGACCCTGACCCTGCCCTACAACGACTTCGAAGCGGCCACTGCGCTGTTCGAGCAGCAGGGCGATGACATCGCCGGCCTGATCATCGAACCGGTGGTCGGCAACGCCAACTGCATCCCGCCGCGAGAGGGCTACCTGCAGCACCTGCGCGAACTGTGCACGAAACACGGCGCGCTGCTGATCTTCGACGAAGTGATGACCGGCTTCCGCGTTGCCCTCGGCGGTGCGCAGGCGCACTACGGCATCACCCCGGACCTGACCACCTTCGGCAAGATCATCGGCGGCGGCATGCCGGTGGGCGCCTACGGCGGGCGCCGCGAGCTGATGCAGCAGATCGCCCCGGCCGGCCCGATCTACCAGGCCGGCACGCTGAGCGGCAACCCGGTGGCGATGGCCGCTGGCCTGGCGATGCTGGAGCTGATCCAGCAGCCGGGCTTCCACGCCGACCTGGCCGAGCGCACCGCACGCCTGTGCGCCGGCCTGGAAGCGGCCGCCGCCGAAGCCGGCGTGGCGGTGACCACCACCCGCGTGGGTGCGATGTTCGGGCTGTTCTTCACCAGTGAGAAGGTGGAGACCTATGCGCAGGCCACCGCCTGTGACATCCCAGCGTTCAACCGCTTCTTCCACGCGATGCTGGAGCAGGGCGTGTTCCTGGCGCCGTCGGCGTACGAGGCCGGTTTCCTGTCCAGCGCGCACGACGATGCCGTGATCGAGGCCACCCTCGCCGCTGCACGCGTGGCATTCAAGGCCGCCAAGGGCTGAGACACCCTCTGGTAGGTGCCAACCTTGGTTGGCACAAAAAGGGGACGGAGGGGATTAAGTCGTTTATGCACAAACGACTTAATCCCCTCCGTCCCCTTTTTTCAACCGAAGACGAACTTG
>NZ_JBHHMJ010000389.1:0-404 GCF_042136455.1 Stenotrophomonas sp. 3diitr2024 | reverse complement strand
ACATTCTGCAATCGGAAGAATTTCATAATGAATTAAATGCGATTGGCGGATATGATATTACGAAAACAGGTCAAATTGTATATGAAATAAAGTGAAACTTTAATCAGTGTGGGGGTTCTTCATCCCCCACTGATTATTAGTTGAACCAATCGGACTTTAATGGGCAGCCCGACCCCCCACCTAACTTCTTTGCTTTCGCTGAATTTTGAGGTGGGGGTCTTACTGCCCATTAAAGCGGGACAAACTAAAAAGCTGCTTGTCTATAAGACGAGCAGCTTTTTCTATATATAAAGGGGTTTGGGGAAACAAAGTGTTAAATAAGACCTTGAGCAAGTGTATAAATGAAAGCCGTAAGAGGCAACGGTGGGCAGGGGTTTGCTGAAGCCTTCGGAGTACTTCATTCC
>NZ_JBHHMJ010000336.1:0-5454 GCF_042136455.1 Stenotrophomonas sp. 3diitr2024 | reverse complement strand
TTGGCGCCATGGATGGCGCCATCGAGCCCCCATGGATGGGTTTACGGCGTGTCCTGCCAGCCCACACCGCCCCGCCATCCACCGGGATGCAGCTGTTGCTGTTGCGGTTGCCGGCCAGCGGCCCGCACTACCGGTGCCGGGCGGCAGCCCGGCTCAGACGCCGAAGCGCTCGTCGTCCATCGCCATCAGCGGGGCGGCGCCGGACTGGATCGCAGCGGCGTGGCTGAGCGTGCGCGGCAGCACACGGGCGAAGTAGAACCGCGCGGTCTCGCGCTTGCCCTGGGCGAAGGCGGCGCCGTGTGCGCTGGCGTCGGCGGCGGCGACGCTGCGGGCCCACCAGTAGGCCAGCACCACGTAACCCGAATAGAACAGGTAGTCGTAGCTGGCCGCGCCCAGTTCGTCCGGATTGCCGGCCGCGCGCTGGAGCACATCCATCGTCAGCTTGCCCCATTCGGCGGCCTTGGCGCGCAGCGGGCCAATGAACTCGGCCAGCGCTTCGTTGCCCTCGTGTTCCTTGGCGAAGGCTTCGATCTCGGCCAGCATCAGCTTCAGGCCGGCGCCCTGGCTGGACGCGGTCTTGCGGCCGATCAGGTCCAGCGCCTGGATGCCGGTAGTGCCTTCATACAGCGTGGTGATGCGGGCGTCGCGGGCCAGCTGCTCCATGCCGTGCTCGCGGATGTAGCCGTGGCCACCGAAGCACTGCAGGGCGTTGTAGGTGTTCTCGATGCCCCATTCGGTCTGGCAGGCCTTCGAGATCGGGGTCAGGAAGCTCACCAGGGTGTCGGCGCGCTCGCGCTCAGCGGCATCCTCGGCATGGTGGGCAACGTCGATGAGGGTGGCGGCGTGCAGCGCCAGCAGGCGGCTGCCTTCGACCAGCGACTTCACCGTCAGCAGCATGCGGCGCACATCCGGGTGGACCAGGATCGGGTCGGCCGGCTTGTCCGGGAACCTGGCACCACTCAGGGCGCGCGACTGCAGGCGCTCACGGCTGTACTTCAGCGCGTTCTGGTAGGCGCGCTCGGACAGGCCGATGCCCTGCAGGCCGACCCCCAGGCGCGCGGTGTTCATCATGGTGAACATCGCCTGCAGGCCCTTGTGCGGCTGGCCGACCAGGTAACCCTGCGCGCCATCGAAGTTCATCACGCAGGTGACCGACCCCTTGATGCCCATCTTGTGCTCGATCGAGCCGCAGCGCAGTGCGTTGCGCTCGCCGACGTTGCCGTCGCGGTCGACCTTGAACTTCGGGGTGACGAACAGCGAGATGCCCTTGGCACCTGGGGGAGCGTCGGGCAGCTTGGCCAGCACCAGGTGCACGATGTTCCCGGTCAGGTCATGCTCGCCGGCGGTGATGAAGATCTTGGTGCCGGTGATCGAATAGCTCCCATCGGCGTTCGGCTCGGCCTTGGTCTTGAGCAGGCCGAGGTCGGTACCGCAGTGCGGTTCGGTCAGGCACATGGTGCCGGTCCAGCGGCCCTCGATCAGCGGCTTGAGGAAAGCCTCGTGCTGCCAGGCCTCGCCGTGCTGCTTCAGTGCTTCGATGGCGCCGTGGGAGAGCAGCGGGAAGTTGCCCCACGCCAGGTTGGCGGCATTGATCATTTCGTTCAGCGGCACGCCCAGAGTGTGCGGCAGGCCCTGGCCGCCCAGCTCCGGCGAGGCGGTCAGGCCGGTCCAGCCGCCATCGACGAACTGGTCGTAGGCCTGCTTGAAGCCGGGCGGGGTGGTCACTTCACCGGTGGCCTGGTCGAGCACGCAGCCGATCTCGTCGCCGACGCTGTTGAGCGGGGCCAGTACGGTGGCGCTGAAGCGGCCGGCTTCCTCCAGCACGGCATCGATCACGTCGGCGGTGGCGTCGGTGAAGCCCAGGCGGGCGAACAGGGGTTCGACCTTGAGCACGTCGTGCAGGGCGAAACGGAGGTCGGAAAGCGGGGCGGTGTAGCTGCTCATCGGTACGTCTCGATTTGATCAGGGCAGGGGAGAGCGGCGCCGGGCGCCGCCACGAAAGGCGCGTTCAGCGCAGCACGCCGGGCAGGCCGGGGGCCTGGTTGAGGGTGCTGCGGCTGCTGATGTCGAAGCTGCGCTGCTTCTTTTCCTGCGGCGTGGCCGCCACCGTTCCCTTCAGGCCATAGGCCAGGGTGCGGTTGCTGGCCAGCGCATCGGCCACCACCAGGCGCGCGGCCGAGCTGGGCACCAGGTCGACATTGATCACGTCGGCGGAGGTGCCGCCGATGGAGATGCCGGGCTTGGCGTGCAGGGTGCCGGCTTCGTTGTCGCCGACGGTCAGCGCCAGCGAGACGTCATCGAAGGTCATCGGCATCGAGCTGAAGTTCTGCAGGCGCAGGGCCACGGTCCAGTTGCCGTCGGCACGCACGGTCAGCTGCTGCAGGCTGGCCGCCGGTTCCGAAACACGCTTGACGA
Organism: Stenotrophomonas sp. 3diitr2024; assembly: GCF_042136455.1. Taxonomy (NCBI): domain Bacteria; kingdom Pseudomonadati; phylum Pseudomonadota; class Gammaproteobacteria; order Lysobacterales; family Lysobacteraceae; genus Stenotrophomonas; species Stenotrophomonas sp. 3diitr2024. The sequence continues at coordinate 3,039 of NZ_JBHHMJ010000336.1, read as the reverse complement.
TGCCGTTGTTGCAGGCAACAAGGGCGAGGGTGCACAGGACAATCAAGGCGATACGGAAACGGTGGAGCATGGGCGCAAGTCCTCTGGAGGGGTGCGTTTGGATAAGCATACTACGGCGTATGGTTGTTTGGATCGCCTGTGGCGACCCGTCGCAGAGGGTAGCGCGTGAAGATGGCGGCCGGGCGTGCGCGGTGCCGGACGGCGCGCGCGCGGCGCCGCGGTTGCGACGCGGTTCAATCGGCGGGCGTATCGCGAAGCGGGGCCATCAGGCGCAGCGGGCGCAGGTCGTAGCCCATGGCCTCGGCTTTTTCTCTCAGCGCTTCGAAGCGTGCGCGATCCATTTCCGGCAGGCGCGAGAGGATCCACAGGTACTTCCGGTCCGGTTCACCGACCAGTGCCCACTGATAGTCCGGGTCCAGCGCCAGCACCCAGTAGTCGGCCCAGACCAGCGGGACCCAGCTCAGCCAGTCCGGCGCGAAGCGCACCTGCAACTGGCCGGGATGGCCGGCCACCGCGCGTGCCACGCCTTCGGCGACCACGCGCTCACCGTCGCCGTTGCGGCAGGCGTTGGTGACACTGATGCGGCCATCGCTGCGCAGTCCGTAGTTGGCGGTGATCTCGCCCACGCACTGCTTCTGGAACGAGACCGGAAGATGCGCAATCTCGTGCCACTGGCCGGCGTAGCGATCGATGTCCAGGCGCTCGACCGCGCGCACAGGTTCAGTGGCGATCACCGGGAAAGCGGCCAGCAGCAGGCAGGCGAACAGGGCGGGGCGCAGAGGCATCGGTAGGCTCCAGGCAGGAGTCTGGAGCGTAGGTGCCGCCGCGCATGCCGGTGTAAATGTTTCGTCAACCGGGCGTGTGCGCGGGCGCCGCATCCGCCACTCGTGCAGTGCGCGAAGCACGGACAAAAAAAGACCTGCATCTCTGCAGGTCTCGAAAGATGGTGGCCGAAGACGGAATCGAACCGCCGACACGGGGATTTTCAATCCCCTGCTCTACCAACTGAGCTACTCGGCCAAACTGTGTGGCAATCACGATCAACTGCGATTCCCGAAAAAAAGACCCGCATTTCTGCAGGCTGTCGAACGTGGTGGCCGAGGACGGAATCGAACCGCCGACACGGGGATTTTCAATCCCCTGCTCTACCAACTGAGCTACTCGGCCACGTAGTTCATTGCAGCGAGGTCGCTGCCAAGGACGCGCATATTACGGAGGTCAGCCGGCTACGGCAAGCATTTTGGCAAAAAACCTTCACATTGCCGTCTGCGCAGACGCAAGTACTTGATCCGCCGTCGCGGGGCGGGGGGGCGCTGGATGCCGATTCATCCGTGCGCGGTGGCGCGGTGATCATCGCGTGCGGCGGAATTCAGCGGGCCACCGTGATCGACAAACGCGGCGTGGCGCGGCCTGCGCGTGGACGGCACCGATACTGGACATGGAACGCTGTTTTCGTGACCCCCATGGGGGAACGCTGCGGCGTAGTGTCGGCGTTCCTTTCCTGATGCTGGCAACAGCAGAGACCGTCGTCATGTCCGACTCATCGACCACCACCCGCATCGTGCTGGCGTCGCGTCCGCAGGGGGCGCCCACTGCAGCCAATTTCCGCCTGGAGCAGGCCGCGCTGCCGCCCTTGGGCGACGGTGAGGTGCTGCTGCGCAATCGCTACCTCTCACTGGACCCGTACATGCGTGGACGCATGGATGAGGGACCGTCGTATGCCGCGCCGGTGGCAGTGGACGCTGTGATGGAAGGCCAGACCGTGGCCGAGGTATTGCAGTCCAGGGCTGCGGGTGTCGCAGTGGGCGAACGGGTGCTGGCGCCGGGCGGGTGGCAGACCCACGCGGTGCTGCCGGCCAAGGCGCTGGGCCGCCGCCTGGACCCGGCCGGGCTGCCGTTGAGTACGGCGCTGGGGGTGTATGGCATGCCGGGCTTCACCGCCTATTCCAGCCTTCATGAAATCGCCCGCCTGCAGCCGGGAGAGACGCTGGTGGTGGCCGCCGCAACGGGGCCGGTCGGCGCGACCGTGGCGCAGTTGGCCAAGCTGCAGGGCGCGCGCGTAGTGGCCATCGCCGGTGGCGAGGCCAAGCGTGCCTATCTGCAGACGCTGGGCGTGGACGTGGCGCTGGATCATCGCGCGGCTGATTTTGCCGAGCAGCTGCGCGCGGCGGTACCTGCGGGTATCGACGTGTACTTCGAGAACGTCGGGGGCCATGTGCTGGATGCGGTGCTGCCGTTGCTCAACGACTTCGCCCGCATTCCGGTGTGCGGCACCATCGCCACCTACAACAATCGTGGCGTCGCGCAGCCTGGCCCGGACCGCCTGCCGGTGCTGTTCAGCCAGATCCTGCGCCAGCGCCTGACCGTGCGCGGTTTCATCGTGCACGACTTCAAGCACCTGTGGCCGGACTTCGAGCGCGAGATGGCGCAGTGGCTGCGTGAGGGCCGCATCCAGTACCGCGAGGATGTGGTGGAAGGGCTGGAAAATGCACCGGAGGCGTTCTTCGGGCTGCTGCAGGGGCACAACTTCGGCAAGCTGGTGGTGAAGCTGGACTGAGGGCTTGGCCGATGCCGGCCAAGGTTGGCGGCTACCGGAGGTTGGGGGCGCCGACAAGGTCGGCGGCTTGCGGGTCGCGTCAGCCGTTGGCGACCTTTTCCCGGCGCAGCAGTTCGCGCTTGCGTGCCACGCCCCAGGCATAGCCGGACAGGTCGCCGTCGCGGCGCACCACCCGGTGGCAGGGCACCGCCACGGCCAGCGGATTGCTTGCGCAGGCGCGTGCCACCGCGCGGCTCGATCGCGGCGCGCCGATACGCGCGGCGATTTCGGCATATGAGGCCGTCTGTCCGCGCGGAATCTGCTGCAGCGCCTGCCATACACGTTGCTGGAAGGCCGTGCCGCGGATGTCCAGCGGCAGCGTGGCGCCTCGCGAGGGATCCTCGACCAGGCCCACCACCTGTGCCACCAGTTGTTCATAGCCGCTGTCGGCCCCGACCAGTTCGGCCTGGCGGAAGCGCTGCTGCAGTGACTGCAGCAGCGCT
>NZ_JBHHMJ010000330.1:0-5135 GCF_042136455.1 Stenotrophomonas sp. 3diitr2024 | reverse complement strand
GATCCAGTCGCGGTCCTTCTTCGGCAGTTTCTTCCACGGCACATCGATGTCGTAGCCCAGCGTGACCAGAATGTCGCGCAGGTTCTGGCCATGCCATGCAGCAGTACCTGCTTCTGATCTACATCGAGCCTGCCCTGCTGCAGGCCCTGCCCACCGAAGAATTCAACGCGCTGATGCGCGACTGCCTGGCCCATGCCGACAAGCTGCAGGCCGAAGGCACGCTGCTGGCCGCACAGAAGCTGCAGCCGGTCGATACCGCACAGACCCTGCGCGTGCGCGATGGACACAGCCGCGTGCTCGATGGCCCGTTTGCCGAAACCCGCGAGCTGCTGGCCGGCTTCAACCTGATCGTGGCGCGCGACCGCGACGACGCCATGCGCATCGCCCGCGACTTCCCGTGGGCACGCTTCGGCAGCATCGAAGTGCGGCCGCTGGAAGACATGGACGCCGAGCGCGAACGCTGCGGCGCCCCGGCTGCGGCTATGGCAGCAGCCGTACTCTGATCTCGCGCGGGCCGACGCCTTCGTTGCCGCTGTAGTCGCGCACGCTGGCACGCACGATGTACTCGCCCGGCGGCAACGCCGCCGGCTGCCAGCGTCCGGTTTCCATCAGGCCATCACGCACGGTGTTGGTGGCCAGGTAGCGGAACCGGGTCACCGCGCTGCCATGCACGGTGATGCCGCTGTCCGGTGCGTAGGCCACGCGCACCGCTTCCCGCTGCGGCGGCATGCGGTTGAACACGATGTTCCAGCGCGGCTGCTCGTAGCCCTGCAGCGGTTGTCCCGTAGCATCGAGGATCTGGTAACCCACCTGGTACATGCCCAGGCGGCGTCGTGGCAGATTGTTGTCGACCTGGTCCCAGGCCTCCACCACGATCTGCACGCCACGCCCCTGCCGCGCGACCATTACCACGCCATCGCTGCCTGCGGCCATCGGCTGGTCGTTGTCGTCCAGCAGTGCGACATCAGTGATGCGCGGTGCGAAGTGATCGGCGTAGTTATGGAAGCCAAGCGCCACCGCATTGGTCTCGAAACCACCGGTACCCACCGCCAGGTGCACGTGCGCCTGGTTGTTGATGCTGCCCAGGCGGTCACCCACATGGATGCGCATGCCACGCCGCACGCGCATCCGCTGCAGCTTGCCCTGCTCGTCGTACAACGCCTGCCAGCGCGCGTCGAACGGCACATCGCGCGGGGTGCGGCCGACGCGCATGTGGATGTACTTGAGGCGGTCCACCGCCAGGCCCTCGGCCTGCTCGCCCAGGTTCCAGGCTGCCACCGGACTGCTGATCTTGCCTTCGGCAATCGCCAGCACGGTCTGGCCCACATCACCGCGCACGTCGAAGCCGCCATGCAGGTGGTGGCGGCTCTCACCGCTGAAGTTGCCGCGCACTTCACCCAGGGTGCCGACCACTTCGTGCCAGCCGTCCTGCGGTGCGAGCGGCCAACGGCCGCCCGTCTTCGGCAGCGCGGCATCGGCGGCCGGGCCGACCAGTGCCGGCGCCGGCAGTTCGCCCACCGGCAGCGGACGCAGGCGATGCAGGCGGTAGCCTGCGGCGTCGGCCACCAGCACGCTGCCATCGGCATCCAGCGCCAACCCGCTCGGGCGGGCCAGGCGCGGCAGGCGGCCATTGCCGACCAGCGCGATCTGGTGGCCCTGCGGCGTCACCTGCACGATGCGGCCATCCAGATCACCCACGTACAGCACGCCGTCGTGGGTGGTGGCCAGCGACAGCGGCCCATTGATCACGCCACCGGCGGCGACCACGGTGCTGACCGTGCCATCGGTCCCCACCCGGCGCACGGCGTTGTTGAACAGATCGGCCACCAGCAATGCACCCTGCGCGTCGAAGGCCAGCGCCACCGGCGTATCGAAACGCGCAGCAGCGCCCACGCCATCTGCAAAGCCTGGCCGATCACCACCGGCCAGGGTGCGCACACTGCCATCGGTACCGATCACCCGGATGCGGTCATTGAACGTGTCCGCCACGTAGACCTGGCCCTGCGCGTCCACCGCAACGCCCATCGGTGCATCGAAGCGGGCCTGCATGGCAGGGCCATCGGCGAAGCCCTGTTCACCACCGGCCAGCGTGGTCACCTGGCCATCGGTGCCGATGCGGCGGATCGCATGGTTGCCGGTGTCGGCCACGTACAGGTTGCCCTGCGCATCGCCGGCAATGCCCGAAGGCGTATTGAAGCTGGCCTGCAGCGCAGGGCCATCGACACGGCCCTCGCCCTGCCCGGCCACGGTTTCAACGCGGCCATCGGGCAGGCGGCGGCGGATCCGGTTGTTGTCACCGGCATCGGTGAAATAGACACTGCCATCGGTGCCGCGCAGCAGTGCATACGGGTCGGCGAAGCGCGCCTGCGCGGACGCACCGTCGCGGTCGCCGGGGTGACCATCGCCGGCCAGCGGCTCGATCTGCGCGGTCCAGGCCAGCGGCGTGGGCACCGGGCCGGCAGGGCCGGCCAGCGTTTTCAGCGGGGTATCCTCCCACCAGGTTGCAGCCAAGCCCACCGCCGTTGCCAACGCCACCCCTGCCGCCATCCATTGCCACCGTGCCATCGTGTTGCGCTGCCTCTGCCTGCTGCTTGAAGAGGCACCGACAATAGACGCTGCGCGTGCGATCCGCCACGGCCGATCATGCGGCTGAACGCCAGGATTCGCTTCGTCGTGCTTGTCCTCGCTGGCCGTAGCAGGTTCAATGCGGTTCCCACGGATGGAGATTCTCCATGCCCCGCGCTCTCCCCCTCACCGCCCTGCTGCTGGCCGCATTGGCCAGTGCGCCCGCCTCCGCTTCGATCACGGTGGCCCCGCAGAAGCCATCGGCCACCGCCGATGCAGTACACGCGGCGTACGCCACGCGTTGGGATGAAGCCATCCAGCAGGCACGCGACGGCAACACGCTGGGTGCGCTGATCAGCATGGAGCGGCTGATGGAAGATCCGTTGCTGGACGACTTCGATGCCGAGCATCGCGGCCGCGCCTCGCAGGTCGCCGGCTGGACCGCGCTGATGCAGAAGAAGCCGGACCAGGCCCGCCGCTACCTGCAGCGGGCGCAGGAGGCCCTGCCGGAGGATGCACAGATCCTGCTCACCCAGGTGTCGGTGGAACTGTCGGACAACCAGCCGGCCGCAGCCACCTCTTTCCTGGTAAAGGCACTGCAGCACGCCGACGCACCGCTGCCGATCGATCACCACGCCATCAACTACCTGCAGTACCGCCTGCGTGAGCAGCCGCAGAAGCGCATGGACCTGCTGCAGGCGCTGTTTGACAACGGCTGGAAGAGTGGCGGCCTGGAACCCACCGGGCTGTGGCTGGCGCTGGCCACGCTGCAGGCCGACAACGGCCGTGGCGACAGCATTCCGGCCACGATGGCGCGGATCGACAGCCCGGCCGAGATCATCCGCCTGCGCAGCGACAAGCGCTTTGATCGCTATGTCGATCGCGGTGACGCGCGTTTCGATCCGGTGCAGGCGGCACAGCGCCACCTCGATGAACTGCGTGTTTCCGGCCTGCTCGACCGCGCACTGGACGCGCGCATGGCCGAGTTCAGCACCACCTTGCTGATGCTGGACCGCAACGAGGAAGTGCTGTCGTTGACCGAGGGCATGGCCGGTGCCGCCAGCAACGGCGAATCGCCTGCCGCTGCGGAGGCGGAATGGGTGGCCTGGCTGCTCAACAGCCGGCTCACCGCACTGCGCCGGCTGGGCCGCACCGATGAGGCACTGGCCACGGCGAAACAGGCCGCCCGCATCGGCGCGCTCGGCCCGGATGGTGTCGAGCACCAGATGAATGTCGGCTTCGTGTTCAGTTCGCTGGGGCGCATGCAGGACGCTGCGCAGGCCGTGAATGACATGCCGGGCCTCGCCGGTTACGGCAAGGCCGCACAGGCGCTGCTGCAGTTCGCCGCGGCCCGCGAGCGCGGCGATGCCAAGGCGCGCGATGCAGCACGCGCGGTGATCCTGGCCCAGCGCGACGATGCCCGCCTGTTCCATCGCGAAATGCTGCTGGAGGAAGGCGACCTGGACGGTGCCGCTGCCGTGCTGATCGAACAGCTGCGCTCGCCGGTTGAACGCGGTGAAACCCTGGCCAGCCTGCAGGACATGCGCACCTATCCGTCATTGCCGGGCGATGTGCGCATCGATGCCGCGTGGCGTGCACTCAAGCAGCGTGCCGACGTGCAGGCGGAGGTGGCACGCGTCGGCCGCATCGAGCGCTACGACCTGGTCAGCACTTCCACCTCGCGCTGAGTCCCTGCTAGCGGGCTGGCACTTCGGTGCGGATGCCCATCGCTTCGCGGTAGCGCGCGTACAGCGCCATCACCTTGTCCACATAGGCCAGGGTTTCGGCGTAGGGCGGCACGCCCTTGTAGCGGGTGACCGCACCGATGCCCGCGTTGTAGGCAGCCGCCGCCAACGGGCGATCGCCGTTGTAACGGCGCAGCAGCGCGCGCATGTAGCGTGCGCCGCCCTCGATCGACTGCTGTGGCGAGAACGGATCGCGCACGCCATATTCCTGTGCGGTCTCCGGCATCAACTGCATCACGCCCTGTGCGCCCTTGGTCGAGACCGCCAGCGGATCGAAATTGCTTTCGGCATGGGCGATCGCGCGCAGCCAGGCATCATCGACGCCGGTGGCTTTGGCCGCGGCCTTGAACTGCCTGGCGTGCTGCGCGAGCTGCGGCTTGCCGACCTTGCCCAGGCCCTCGTGCGCCGGCTCGCCCGGCGGCGTGGCCACGGTGAACTTCAGGAATACCCGCGAGCCGGGCAGGTTGCGGGTGGAATAGACCAGCACGCCGTCCTGCTCGCGCTCGTACAGCACACCACTGAACACGCCCATGTTGCCCCACAGGTTCGGGGCCTGGATGGCGTTGTCGTCGATCTCCTTCGGCGTGCACCGCGATCCCGGCTCCGGTGCGGTGGCCAGGCTGACGGTGTTGCCCTGCACGCAGCGATAGACCGTGCGCGCGGCAGCCATCCCGGGCCACAGGATGGGCAGCAGCACCAGTGCAAGCAGGAGAGGTCGATGGGACATGGCGGCCGGATGATCCGGCCGCGCCCGCGAATGTTGGGTGAATGGGGGGCCGGGGGGGGGGGGGGGGGGGGGGGGGGGGGGGGGGGGGGGGGGGGGGG
>NZ_JBHHMJ010000320.1:0-5669 GCF_042136455.1 Stenotrophomonas sp. 3diitr2024 | reverse complement strand
CGGCCCCCTACGCCCCGCCCCGGCGGGGCTTCGTCCGTTCTGGCCCCGGTCCGATGAGGCAGTTTTCGCGGCCGGGCGCCGGGCATGCGATAATCGACCGTTACCCTGACGACGCCGCGCGCCGCCGCCACCTATGTCTTCTGATTCGATGCGGAACATCCGCAACTTCTCCATCATCGCCCATGTCGACCACGGCAAGTCCACGCTGGCCGACCGCATCATCCAGCTCTGTGGTGGCCTGCAGGCCCGCGAGATGGAAGCGCAGGTGCTCGACTCCAATCCCATCGAGCGCGAGCGTGGCATCACGATCAAGGCGCAATCGGTGTCACTGCCGTACCTGGCCAAGGACGGGCAGACCTATCACCTGAACTTCATCGACACCCCCGGCCACGTCGACTTCTCGTATGAAGTCAGCCGCTCGCTGGCCGCCTGCGAAGGCGCGCTGCTGGTGGTCGATGCGGCGCAGGGCGTGGAAGCGCAGTCGGTGGCCAACTGCTATACCGCAGTGGAGCAGGGCCTGGAAGTGGTGCCGGTGATCAACAAGATCGACCTGCCCACCGCCGACATCGAGCGCGCCAAGGCCGAGATCGAGGCCGTGATCGGCATCGACGCCTCCGACGCCGTGCCGGTCAGTGCCAAGACCGGCCTCAACGTGCAGGACGTGCTGGAGGCGATCGTCCATCGCATCCCGCCGCCGGTGCCGCGCGACACCGACAAGCTGCAGGCGCTGATCATCGACTCGTGGTTCGACAACTACCTGGGCGTGGTCTCGCTGGTGCGCGTGATGCAGGGCGAGATCAAGGCCGGTGACAAGCTGCAGGTGATGTCGACCGGCCGCAACCACCAGGTCGACAACGTCGGCGTGTTCACTCCCAAGCGCAAGGTGCTGCCGGCGCTGCGTGCCGGTGAAGTGGGCTGGGTCACCGCCAGCATCAAGGACGTGCATGGTGCGCCGGTCGGCGACACCCTCACCCTGGCCGGCGATCCGGCGCCGAAGCCGCTGCCGGGCTTCCAGGAAATGCAGCCGCGCGTGTTCGCCGGCCTGTTCCCGGTCGATGCCGAAGACTACCCGGACCTGCGCGAAGCGCTGGACAAGCTGCGCCTGAACGATGCCGCGCTGCGTTTCGAGCCGGAAAGCTCCGAAGCGATGGGCTTCGGCTTCCGCTGCGGCTTCCTGGGCATGCTGCACATGGAGATCGTGCAGGAGCGCCTGGAACGCGAATACAACCTGGACCTGATCAGCACCGCGCCGACGGTGGTGTATGAGGTCCTGAAGACCGACGGCTCGGTCATCAACATGGACAACCCGGCCAAGCTGCCGCCGGTGAACCAGGTCGAGGAGATCCGCGAGCCGATCATCCGCGCCAATGTGCTCACTCCCGAGGAATACATCGGCAACATCATCAAGCTGTGCGAAGAAAAGCGCGGCAGCCAGATCGGCATCAACTACCTGGGCAGCCAGGTGCAGATCAGCTACGAGCTGCCGATGGCCGAGGTGGTACTGGACTTCTTCGACAAGCTGAAGTCGGTCAGCCGTGGCTATGCCTCGCTGGATTACCACTTCGTGCGCTTCGACGCGGGCCCGTTCGTGCGCGTTGACGTGCTGATCAACGGTGACAAGGTCGACGCACTGTCGCTGATCGTGCACCGCAGCCACGCCGACCGCCGCGGCCGCGAGCTGTGCGAGAAGATGAAGGACCTGATCCCCCGCCAGATGTTCGACGTGGCCATCCAGGCTGCCGTCGGCTCGCAGATCATCGCCCGCACCACGGTCAAGGCGATGCGCAAGAACGTGCTGGCCAAGTGCTATGGTGGCGACGTCTCGCGCAAGAAGAAGCTTCTGGAAAAGCAGAAGGAAGGCAAGAAGCGCATGAAGCAGGTCGGCCGCGTGGAGATCCCGCAGGAAGCGTTCCTGGCCGTGCTGCAGATGGACAACAAGTAAGCCCGCACCGGCCTCGCGGGGCCGGTCGTCTGGTGACGTTGCAAAGGACCCTGAATGAAACTGTTTGAGATCCTCCTGGTCGTGCTGACCCTGGCCTCGGGCCTGATCCTGCTCGCCGACAAGCTGTACCTCGCCAAGCGCCGCGCCCAGCGCGCGGGCCTGCTCGACACCGAGCCGGTGCTGGTGGACTACTCGCGTGCATTCTTCCCGGTGCTGGCGATCGTGCTGATCGTGCGCAGTTTCATCGCCGAGCCGTACAAGATCCCGTCCAGCTCGATGATGCCGAACCTGCTGATCGGCGATTTCATCCTGGTCAACAAGTTTTCCTACGGCCTGCGCCTGCCGATCAGCAACACCAAGATCGTCCCCTTCGGCGAGCCGTCGCGCGGCGACGTGGTGGTGTTCCACTTCCCCGGCCACAGCGACAACGATCCGGCCAAGGGCGAGAACTTCATCAAGCGCGTGATCGGCGTGCCGGGTGACACCGTGGTCTTCGAAGGCGACGGCGTGATCCTCAATGGCGAACCGCTGAAGTACGACAACAAGGGCATCTATGCCGGGCACAAGGGCCAGGGCGAGGGCGCCAATCTGCTGGTCGAGCACCTGCCGGGCCGTACCCATACCGTGCTGGAGACCGACTATCCGCGTGGCCAGGGCCAGTGGACCGTACCGGCCGGCAAGTACCTGGTGATGGGCGACAATCGTGACAATAGCGACGATGGCCGCTTCTGGGGCCTGCTGCCGGAAGAAAACCTGCGCGGCAAGGCCTTCCTGATCTGGCTGAACTGCCAGGGCTGGTTCTGCAAGGATGGCTTCGAGCCGTCGCGGATCGGCTCGAGCATCAACTGAGTACCTTCACATCCAACGCGTATCTGGGGAGAACGCAATGAAGACGATGAACACGCAGCGTGGCATGACCCTGACCTCGTTCCTGGCGGTCCTGATCGTGGTGGGTTTCTTCCTTTACATCGGCATGAAGCTGTTCCCGATGTACCAGGAGTATTACGCGGTGCGCTCGGCGATGAAGAGCCTGGCCAAGGAGCCGGGCGTGGGCAGCATGGAGCCGGCCCGGATCCAGGATCTGTTCTTCAAGCGCCTGTACATCAATTACTCGGAAAACGTGAAGCCGGCCAACGTGAAGTTCGACCGTCGCGACAATGGCTGGACCCTCAAGGTCAACTACGAAGTGCGCCGTCCGCTGGTCGGCAACCTGGACGTGGTTGGCAAATTCGATTCATCCCAGGACCTGACCCGAAGCGGTGCCGAATAAACCTTTCCAACGTGGTGACCTGATCGGTCATCCCTTCCGCGACCCGGCGCTGCTGAAGCAGGCGCTGACGCATCGCAGTGCCGGGGCGCCACACAACGAGCGCCTGGAGTTCCTGGGCGACAGCATCGTCAACATGATGGCGGCCGAGGCGTTGTACCGACGCTGGCCCAAGGCCGACGAGGGCGCGATGACCCGTGCCCGCGCCGAGCTGGTGCGTGAGGGCGCGCTGGCGGTGATTGGACGTAGCCTGGAGCTGGGCGAGCGGCTGATCCTGGGCCCGGGCGAAATGAAGTCCGGTGGCCACCGTCGTGATTCGATCCTGGCCGACGCGGTGGAAGCCGTGGTGGCTGCGATCTACCTGGATGCCGGTTTCGAGGCCTGCCGGGCGGTGGTACTGCCCTGGTTCAGCGCTTCGATCGAGGCACTGCCGGCCTCCGGCCGGCCCGAGAAGGACCCCAAGACCCGCCTGCAGGAATGGCTGCAGGCCCGACAGAAGGCGTTGCCGCAGTATGAACTGGTGTCAGAATCCGGTGACGACCACGCCAAGCACTTCCGGGTACGCTGCAACGTAGCCGACCCGGCCGCCAGCACCGAGGGCGAAGGCGCCTCGCGGCGGCTTGCCGAACAACAGGCGGCTGCGGCCGTCCTAGAACAACTGGATTCCAAGTGAGCGAACAAACTCCCCATCATTGCGGCAGCGTGGCCGTCATCGGCCGCCCGAACGTGGGCAAGTCGACCCTGACCAATGCTCTCGTCGGCGCCAAGGTCAGCATCGTCTCCAACCGTCCGCAGACCACGCGCCATCGCCTGCTGGGCATCGCCACCTATCCGGAAGGCCAGCTGGTGCTGGTCGACACCCCCGGCCTGCACAAGGTGCAGAAGCGGGCGATGAACCGGGTGATGAACCGCGCCGCGCGTGGCTCGCTGGAAGGCGTCGATGCCGGCCTGCTGGTGATCGAAGCCGGTCGCTGGGATGAAGAGGACAGCCTGGCGTTCAACGTGCTGCGCGACGCCGGCATCCCGGTGGTGCTGGTGGTCAACAAGATCGATCGCCTGAAGGAAAAGGGCGCGTTGCTGCCGTTCCTGCAGCAGGTGACCGAGGGTCGCGACTTCGCCGCCGTGCATCCGATCTCCGCGCAGAAGCGCAATGGCCTGGAAGCGCTGGTGCGCGACGTGCTGAAGCTGCTGCCGGAAGCCCCGCCGATGTTCGGCGAGGATGAGATCACCGACCGCAGCCAGCGTTTCCTGGCCGGTGAACTGGTGCGTGAGCAGCTGATGCGCCAGCTCGGCGAGGAACTGCCCTACGCCACCACTGTCGAGATCGAGCGCTTCACCGAGGACGGCAACCTGCTGCGCATCGGTGCGGTGATCTGGGTCGAGCGTGAAGGCCAGAAGGCCATCGTGATCGGCAAGGGCGGCGCCCGCCTGAAGGAGATCGGCGCCAAGTCCCGCCTGCAGATGGAGCGTCTGTTCGGGGCCAAGGTGTTCCTGGAAACCTGGGTGCGCGTGCGTGAAGGCTGGTCCGACGACGAGGCCGCGCTGAAGGCCTTCGGTTACGAGTAAGGCGTTGTAGTCGCTTCGATGATGATCGAGGACGACACCGGCTTCGTGCTGCACGCACGGGCCTACCGCGAGACCAGCCTGCTGGTCGAAGTGTTGAGCGCGCAGCATGGCCGTATCGGCCTCCTTGCGCGTGGCGTGTCCACTGCCAAGGGCCAGGTGCTGCGCGCCGCCCTGCAGCCGTTGCAGTGGATCCGCTTCAGTGCCCAGCAGCGGGGTGAGTTGGCCCAGCTGCGTGGCGCCGAGGCGCTGGATGCCGCGCCACGCCTGGTCGGGCAGGCCATGCTGGCCGGTTTCTACCTGAGCGAACTGACCCTGCGCCTGGCCCCGCGCCAGGACCCGCTGCCGGAGCTGTACCTCGCCTACGGCGAGGCGCGTGCGCGGCTGGCGGTGGGCGCTGGCCTGGCCTGGACCCTGCGCCGTTTCGAACGCGAGCTGCTGTCTGCGCTGGGCCTGGGTTTCGAGCTGGACAGCGCCAGCGATGGCCAGCCGATCGATCCGGCGGCGCGCTACGAACTGGACCCGCAGGAGGGTGCGCAGCGCCTGCTGAGCGAGCGCGGCGGGGAGCGCCGGGCAGCCGCCACCGGGTCGGCGCTGTTGGCGCTGGCGGCCGACGAAGAGCCGGATGCCGCCGATCTGGCCAGCCTGCGCCTGCCGATGCGGCGGGTGCTGGCCCATCACCTGGGGCCGCGCGGCCTGAAGTCCTGGGAAATGCTCGAGCAGCTGGCGCCCCGCAGGTAGGGGGTGTTGAGCAGGGCTTGCAGCCCTGCACCTGCCTAATCAACGTCAACGTCAAAAGCAAAAGCTGGTTATCCGTGGGTTGGCGGGGTGGGTCCGGTTGCGGGAGACGCCGTAAACCCGTCCTTGGGGGCTTGGCCGCGGCATCCATGCCCAGGC
>NZ_JBHHMJ010000307.1:0-269 GCF_042136455.1 Stenotrophomonas sp. 3diitr2024 | reverse complement strand
CAAACAACAGGTACCCGGCCATCATGTCCTCCACGACCGCTCCCATCGAACGGCCTCGCATCTCGGCCTGCATTATCGCGTTCAACGAGGCCGGCCGCATCGGCGACTGCCTGGCCTCACTGGCCTTCTGCGATGAGATCCGCAAGGACGGCATCCGCCTCGATACCTTCCTGCCTGGGCTGATGCTGGCACCGCCGGTGCGCGTGCCGGGCACTGCAGTGTTCCTCACCGCCGACCCGACCGTGGCCCCGCATGCGCTGATGCACAAC
>NZ_JBHHMJ010000305.1:0-7358 GCF_042136455.1 Stenotrophomonas sp. 3diitr2024 | reverse complement strand
CGCTGCGCGCCGCGGCGCGCCACCACGAGGTCGTGGCCGTCTATACCCAGCCTGACCGGCCGGCCGGGCGTGGCCGTGGCCTGGCACCATCGCCGGTCAAGCTCGAGGCCGTGGCCCGTGGCATTCCGGTCTACCAGCCCGAATCACTGAAGGACGAGGCTGCACAGCAGCAGCTGCGCGACCTGCAGCCGGACCTGATGGTGGTGGTGGCCTACGGCCTGATCCTGCCCAAGGCGGTACTGGCGATCCCGACCCACGGCTGCTGGAACGTGCATGCCTCGCTGCTGCCACGCTGGCGCGGTGCTGCGCCGATCCAGCGCGCGATCCAGGCCGGTGACGCAAAGACCGGTGTGTGCCTGATGCAGATGGAAGCGGGCCTGGATACCGGCCCGGTGCTGCTGCACCAGGAACTGCCGATCGCTGCCACCGATACCGGTGGCCAGCTGCATGACAAGCTGGCCGAGCTGGGTGCACAGGTCCTGTCCGACGGCCTGGGCCTGCTGCGGGCCGGCATCAAGCCGATCGCGCGGCCGCAGCCGGAGCAGGGCGTGACCTATGCGCACAAGCTGGACAAGGCCGAAGCCCGTCTGGACTGGGCGCAGGGCGCCGATGTGCTGGCGCGTACCGTGCGTGCCTTCAATCCGTGGCCGATCGCCGAAGCGACGCTGGCTGGCGAACGCGTGCGCATCCATGGCGCGGTGGCGCTGGATGAGGCCCACAGCCAAGCGCCGGGCACGGTGCTGGCGGCCAGCCGCGATGGCATCGACATCGCCTGTGGCCAGGGTGCACTGCGCTTGCGTACGCTGCAGCGCGAAGGCGGCAAGGCGATCACCGCCGCCGACTACCTCAACGCCCGCCGTGATCTGCGCGTGGGAGCATAAGCGGTGTCGAAGCAGAACGATTTCTCCGTGGCCAAGGCGGCGCCGGGCGCGGCCACGCGCATGCTGGCCGCGCGTGTGCTGGCACAGGTGTTCACCCGTGGCCGTTCATTGAAGGCCGAACTGGCCTGGGCGCTGCCGAAGCTGGCCGACAGCCGCGATCGTGCCTTGCTGGAAGCGCTGTGCTTTGCGGTGCTGCGTCGCCGCAGTACCTATGACGCTGCCTTGCAGTCGTGGATGCAGAAGCCGCTGTCGGCGCGCGACGCCGACCTGCGCACCCTGTTGATGGTGGGCTTCGCCCAGCTGGACGTGCTGGAACTGCCGGCGCATGCGGCGCTGTCGGCCACGGTCGATGCCGCGCGTGCGCTGGGCCGTGAGCGCCAGGCCGGCCTGGTCAATGCGATCCTGCGCCGCGCGCAACGCGAGGGTTTCCCGGAGCAGCCGGCGCGCGATGCCTTCCCGGAATGGCTGGCCGATGCGGTGGAACGCGATTGGCCGGTACAGGCCGACGCGATCTTCAGCGCCAGCCTGCAACCGGCACCGTTGTGGCTGCGTGCCAACCGCCAGCACGGCGGCCGTGACAAGGCACTGGCGGCACTGGCCGAGGCGGGCATTGCCGCCGAACCCAGCGCGCTCTGCGCCGATGCACTGCGCCTGGCGGCCCCCGTTGCGGTGAACCAGCTGCCGGGTTTTGCCGACGGTGCACTGTCGGTACAGGACCTGTCGGCGCAATGCGCAGCCGACGCGCTGGCGCCCGCGACCGGCGCCCGCGTGCTGGACGCCTGTGCGGCACCCGGTGGCAAGTCGGCGCACCTGCTGGAACGTGACCCCAGTCTGCGCCTGCTGGCGCTCGATATCGATGCGCGTCGACTCGCGCGCGCCCGCGATACCTACACCCGCACCGGTGTGGGTGAGGGCGCGCAGACCCGGGTGGCCGATGCCAGCGATCCCGGGGCCTGGTGGGATGGCACGCCGTTCGACGCCATCCTGCTGGATGCCCCGTGCTCGGCCACCGGCGTGATCCGCCGCCAGCCGGACGTGATGTTCCACCGCCGCGCCGAGGACATCGATGCGCTGGTCGGCGTGCAGGCCCGCCTGCTGGAGGCCTGCTGGTCGATGCTGCGCCCGGGAGGCGTGCTGCTGTACGCCACCTGTTCGATCCTGCGCGCCGAGAACGTCGATCAGGTGCGAGCCTTCCTGAAGTGGCATCCGGACGCAGCGGCACAGCCTCTGGATGACACATTCGGCCTCGATTGCGAGGGGATTGCGCGCCAGCGCCTGCCGGGTGACAACGATGCTGACGGTTTCTTTTACGCGCGTCTGCTAAAAACAGCCTGACCCCGCTGACGTTCCGAGTCCCATGCTGAAATCCCGCGCGTCGCGCGAGACGTGGTTGTTCGTGGTGATGGCCCTGCTGGTGCTGGGGGCCGGGCTGGGCCTTCGTGATCCGTGGCCGTCGGACGAACCGCGCTTCGCGCTGGTGGCCAAGCAGATGTTCGACAGCGGGCAGTGGCTGTTCCCGCATCGCGGCACCGAGCTGTACTCGGACAAGCCGCCGATGCTGATGTGGTGGCAGGCCACGCTGTACAGCCTGGTCGGGCAGTGGCGCGTGGCCTTCCTGCTGCCGTCGCTGCTGGCGGCCCTGGGCACGCTGTGGTGCGTGGTCGACCTGGGGCGACGCCTGTGGACGCGGCGGGTGGGGCTGTACGCCGGCTGGGCGCTGCTGTTCGCGCTGCAGTTCACCTTCCAGGCGAAGAAGGCGCAGATCGACCCACTGCTGCTGCTGTTCATCACCCTGGCCAACTACGGCCTGCTGCGCCACCTTTTGCTGGGACCAAGCTGGCGCTGGTGGTGGCTGGGCTGGTTCTTTGCTGGCATCGGCGTGATCACCAAGGGCGTGGGGATGCTGGCGCTGCTGATGCTCGTGCCTGCGGCCATCGCCGCGGCGTTGCAGTGGCCACGGGTGGGACTGCATGCGCGCGACGCGCGTTTC
This sequence comes from Stenotrophomonas sp. 3diitr2024, assembly GCF_042136455.1. NCBI lineage: Bacteria > Pseudomonadati > Pseudomonadota > Gammaproteobacteria > Lysobacterales > Lysobacteraceae > Stenotrophomonas > Stenotrophomonas sp. 3diitr2024. The sequence goes on along the minus strand of NZ_JBHHMJ010000305.1, from coordinate 4,487 downwards.
TGGCTGGCGCCGCTGGCCTTCCTGCTGGCGGTGTCGTTGTGGCTGGCGCCGATGCTGCTGGCCGGCTTTGCCACCGGCTCGGACGAGTACCTGGCCTACATGGACGACATCCTGTTCCAGCAGACGGCGCGGCGCTACGCCCATTCCTGGGACCATCACCAGCCCGCCTGGTACTTCCTGGCGACGATGCCGCTGATGTGGATCCCGGCGTTCCTGGCCCTGCCCTGGGCGATTCCGGCGTGGCGCCGCCGGCTGCGCCGCCGCGACCCGCGCTACCTGCTGCCGCTGGCCTGGTGGCTGGTGGTGGTGCTGTTCTTCTCGATTCCCGCCGGCAAGCGCGATGTGTACATCCTGCCGGCACTGCCGATGTTCTGCCTGGTGCTGGCGCCGCTGTTGCCTGGATTGCTGAGGCGGCGCGATGTGCAGGCCGTGGTGGGGGTGTTCACCGGCCTGCTGTCACTGGGCCTGGCCCTGGCCGGTGCGATGGCGGTGCTGGGCGAGCCGGCCTTCGAGCTGCGCCTGACCCACAGCCGCGGGCTGGCGCCCGGCGCCGTCGACGCACTGGCCTGGACGATCCTGGCGATGGGCGTGTGGGGCGGATTGAGCCTGCTGGCCTGCGGCCGTCGCCGGCATCTGGCGCTGGTGTCGACCCTGGCGATGGTCTGGGTGCTGTACAGCCTGGTCGGCTATCCGCTGCTGAACGATTCCAGTTCCGCCCGCGGCCTGATGCGCACGGTTGGTGACCGTCTGGGACCGGATGCCGAATTGGGGCTGGTGGCCTGGAAGGAGCAGCATCTGCTGTTGGCCGACCGCCCCGCAGCGACCTTCGGTTTCGAGACGGACTGGGACGAGCAGCTGATTGCGGCCACGCGCTGGCAGCGGCTGGCGCCCGGACGCCGCTGGTTGCTGGTGCACGAATACGCGATGCTGTCGTGCGTCGACCGCAACCGTTCTGAACTGGCCGGCGTGGCCAACCGGCGGCGCTGGTGGCTGGTGCCGGCAGCAGCGGTGAAGGTGCCCTGCGTGGTCACTGCAGAGGAGCGCGAACGTGAACGGCGTTTGCAGGAACATGACTAGCCACCACGATTCCGGCTTGTCCAGTCTGCCCAAGCGGGCCCAAAGGCAGTAAAACAGCAGGCTGGGACGGCCTCCGTTGGTCCTTCCCGTTCTTCCCGCAGATTGCAGCGATACTTCCCGACGTGCCAGCTTCACCGGACAACCTGAACCCCATGGCCGACGACCCGCTGGGCGTTCCCGCCGGTGGGCGCCATGGGGCCGCGCATGCGCTGGCCCAGCTGGGCCTGTTCTGCCTGCCGGCACTGGTGCTGACCGTGCCGATCAACCTGCTGCCGTATGGCCTGCTGCTGCTGCTCAGCACGCTGCTTGCGCCGGAGCTGCTGTGGCGCGCGCGCGGCATGGCCGGTCAGCCGGTGAAAGTGCTGGCCTGGCTGATGCTGGCGGTGCTGGCGCTCGGCGTACTGTCGGTGGTGTTGTTCGAGCAGGGCCTGCGTGACGTCGACAACCGCTCGCGATTCGTGGTGATCCCGTGGATCGCGCTCTGGGTCTGCGCGCTGCGTCCCAACCTGCGGTGGCTCTGGTACGGATCATTGACCGGCCTGCTCGCCACCTTCGCGATGTCGCTGTGGCAGGTGCTGGGTGGCGCCCCGCGCGCAGAGTTGTTCACCAACGCCATCGTGCTGGCCGACATCGTGATGGTGTTGATGGTGCTGCTGGTGTTCTGTCGCCCGTCGCGGCGCTGGTCGCTGGTGATCCTCGGCACGGCCGCCGGCTGCGGCACCATCGTGCTGACCGGCAGCCGCGGCGTGTTCGCCGCCCTGCTGGCGCTTCTGGTGGTGCTGGCACTGAGCCTGCGCTGGCGCACCGGTGCGGCGCGCCTGTCGGTGCTGGCCGGCATGCTGGCGATCGGCGCGACCCTGTTGCTGTCGGTGCCGGAGCTGCGTCACCAGGTGCGCCTGAGCGAGCTGCACAGTGACGTGCAGCGGATGGAACTGGGCGACAGTGATTCTTCCGCCGGTGCCCGCGTGGAACGCCTGCAGGTGGCCTGGGAGACCTTCCTCGATCACCCGCTGGTGGGTGTTGGCATCGGTCATTTCGACAGTGCGATGCTGCGCGTGCCGGTCTGCCGGGAGAATCCGGAAGAGTTGCGTTGCCACCTGGGGCATGCACACAACGATGTTGCCGAATGGGCAGCGACCCAGGGCGTACCGGGCCTGCTGCTGTTGCTGGCGGTATATGGCATCCCGCTGTGGTTGTTCGTGCGCCTGCATCGCCGTAGTGGCCGGTCAACCTTCCGTGGGCCGGCCGCAGCCGGCATCATGCTGGTGATCACCTACGCGTTGTGCGGACTGACCCAGTCGATGTTCGCGCACCAGATGACCGCCAGCTTCTACGTGACCCTGGTCGGCCTGCTGACCGGCCTGTCGATCGTCGAAGGCGCGCGCTACCGGGCAGCCACCGGGGCGTGAGGCGTCGGCGCGCCGGGCAGGGCCCGGCGATCAGGGGTTCGGCGGGTCGGCCACGGCCTGGCCGTTGCCCAGCATCCACAGCATGATGGTCTTCTGGCGCACGTAGTTGGCGCGCACATAGGCGTAGACCAGGCCATGCCAGCCGTCGCGGAAGCCGCCACGGAACACGAAGCCGCGCCAGAACCGCCAGGCCGGTGCCAGCACCAGCTTGCCCAGCGTGGCCCGTTTACCGCGCGCGAACTCGTGCTCGGCCATCATCCGCGCGTACTTCTCGGTTTTGGCCAGCTGCTGCTGCAAGGAGCGGTAGGGGTAGTGGACCAGGTCGCCGCGCAGGGTACCGACACTGCCATCGACGCTGGCGGCCTCGTGGATCTCGCGCTTGCCGCGCCAGCCGCCACGGCGGCGGTCGAACAGGCGCATCACCCGGTCCGGGTAGGCATTGCCATGGCGCAGGAACTTGCCGAAGTACTCCGACAGGCGTGCGAAGCGATAGCCGGCATGGCCAGCGAAGCCACCGTCGCGGGCCTGTTCGATGGTCTCACGCAGTTCCGGGCTGATCCGCTCATCGGCGTCCAGGCACAGCACCCAGTCGTGGCGGGCCTGCTCGACGCAGTACGCCTTCTGGCTGCGGAAGCCGTCGAACGGGCGCTGCAGCACGCGGGCGCCTGCGGCCTCGGCGATGGCCACGGTGGCATCGGTGGAGTAGGAGTCCACGACGACGATCTCATCGCAGAAGGCCAGTGAGGCCAGGCAGTCGCCGATGCGGCCGGCCTCGTTGAACGCGATAATGCAGGCCGAGATGCGAGGCCGTTCGATGGGAGCGGTCGTGGAGGACATGATGGCCGGGTACCTGTTGTTTGCGACGGAGCGCTATGCGCTGCCTATTCTCGCCCCGTTGGCGCAGGCCTTGCACGCCTCCGGGCAGGAGGTGGCAGCCTGGTTCGAGGGCGGCGCGGCCGGCAGCCAGCTGCCGGGAGTGCCCAACATCGGCCTCAAGCAGGCGCTGGCAATGCGGCCGCGGGCGGTGTTCAGCGCCGCCAACTGGGTGCCGACCTTCCTTTCGGGAGCCAAGGTGCAGCTGTTCCATGGCTTCAACGTGGAGAAGCGGGACAGTGCGCGCGGCCACTTCCGGGTGCGCGGCATGTTCGACCTGTACTGCACGCAGGGGCCGGCCACCACCGGGCCGTTCCGCGAGATCGCGGCCCTGCAGGGCCACTTCGCGGTGGCCGAGACCGGCTGGCCGAAGCTGGATCCGCTGTTCCGCGACGATGGTGGCGAGAGCGCCGCGCTGCGCGCCGCCGCTGGAGGACGCCCGGTGATCCTGTTCGGTTCGACCTTCACCGAACGCCTGAGCGCAGCCCCGCACCTGCATGCGCAGATTGCTGCCGACATCGCCGAGGGCAAGCGCTACTGGCTGCTGACCCTGCACCCGAAGTGCCCACCGGAATTGTTCGAACGCTACCGCGCCCTGGCCGGTGCCAATGCACGCTTCATCGAGCCGGAGCAGGTGATGGCCGCACAGCGCGCCGCCGATGTGCTGGTGTCCGATACGTCCTCGATCGTTTCGGAGTTCATCGTCCAGCACAAGCCGGTGGTGACCTTCCGCAACCGGGTGCCCAAGCCGCACATGATCGACTTCGATGAACCGGTGCAGCTGCCTGCGATGCTGCAGCGCGCGCTGCATCCCGACGCCGCGCTGCAGGCGGAGATCGTGCGCTACGCCGATGCCATCCATCCGTACCGCGATGGCCTGTCCAGCGAGCGCGTGATTGCGGCCACCGAGGATTTCCTGTCCGGCGAGATGGGCGCGCTGCGGCGCAAGCCGTTCGGCAGCTGGGTGCGCGACCTGCAGATCCGCAAGGACCTGGGGTATTGGGGGCCGTCGCAGCACTGATGGGTTGATGCGGATACACGCCATGCGTGGATGCGCGATCCCGCTCGCCGCGGTAGTGCCGGCCGCTGGCCGGCAACCTCGGGGATGTGTGCGGTTGCCGGCCAGCG
>NZ_JBHHMJ010000299.1:0-4838 GCF_042136455.1 Stenotrophomonas sp. 3diitr2024 | reverse complement strand
GGCGCTGGCCAGCGCACAACAAAAAAGGCCGCAGCATCGCTGCGGCCTTCCTTCGAGATCATTTCCGGGCACTCATCCGTTCGGAATCAGCGTCTCGATCAGATGCTCGACGTACGCTTCGAAATCCTCGCGCGCCTGCTTGGGCTGCTGCAGCTGCAGCGACAACTGCAGGAAGCCGACATAAGCGGCGTACGCAAGGCGTGCGCGATGACGCGCATCGGTCGAGCTGAGGCCGGCCTGGCGGAACGAGGCGACCAGATAGTCGAGGCGACGCTGCGAGACCCGGTCGATCACCGGCCGCACCATCGGATGATCCAATGCCTTCAGCAGCTCGCTGTAGATGATGTGCGGCTGCACTTCATGCGCCACCATCTGGAACAGCTGGCGCAGGCGCACACGCGGATCCGGTACGTCTTCCAGGCTGCCGAACACCTGTTCCTGTTCGAACAGTTCCCAGCGTTCCAGCGCCGCCTGCAGCAATGCATCGCGCGAAGGGAAATGCCAGTAGAAACTGCCCTTGGTAACGCCGAGCCGCCGTGCCAGCGGCTCTACCGCGACGGCGCCGACCCCTTGTTCAGCAATCAGATCGAGGGCCGCCTGGGCCCAGTCTTCGGCACTCAGGCGGCTGTTGCGGCCGGCGCGCGGTTCGCCGGCGGAAGCGTCAGGTTGATTCATGGGCTGATTTAACCATACGCCGGGGTTCGTTGCAGTACGCGGTTGCGGTCGAAACCGTCGCAGGCCCCTCGGAAGGGTCCCTCCACGCGCATTCTGCAACGCACCATACCGTGCAGTATTGACTTCCCCTCGAAGCTCTCCATACTAGCAAGTATGGTTATGTCCCCAACTCCCGCTGCGTTCCATGACCTGCGCCTGGACGCCGCCCATGGCGCCCGCCTGGCGGCGACCGCCAGCGAGCATGGCCGGCGCGGCCGGGTCCTGTTCGCCCATGGCTTCGGCCAGACCCGCCATGCCTGGAACGCCACTGCCCGCGCACTGAACGCGGCCGGCCTGCAGACGCTGGCCTACGACGCCCGCGGCCATGGCGATTCCGACTGGAATGGCACCGATCTGCCCTATCACGGCGAACAGTTCGCCGACGACCTGATCGTGCTGGCCGGCGAACAGCCGCGCCCGCCGGTACTGGTTGCCGCTTCGATGGGTGGCCTGTTCGGCCTGCTGGCCGAATCGCGCTGGCCGGGCCTTTTCTCGGCCATGGTGCTGGTCGACATCACCCCGCGCTGGGATACCGCGGGTGTCGAGCGCATCCTCGCCTTCATGACCGCCCATCCCGACGGCTTCGCCTCGCTGACCCAGGCCGCCGACGTGATCTCGGCCTACATGCCGCACCGGCCGCGCAAATCCGAGCAGTCGCTGCGTGCGCTGCTGCGCGAGGACGGCCACGGGCGCTGGCGCTGGCATTGGGACCCACGCCTGGTGGCCGAGCTGGCCCGCGACAGCGAGCAGCACCAGGACGCACTGGCCGAGGCCGCACGCCAGGTGAAGTGCCCGCTGCTGCTGGTCAGCGGGGGCCGCAGCGACCTGGTCACGCCGCAGACCGTGGCCGAATTCCTGGCGCTGGCGCCGCATGCGCGCCATGTACAGCTGCCGCAAGCGACCCACATGGTCGCCGGCGATGACAACGACGCCTTTACCGCTACTGTGTTGGACTATCTGGACGTGTTGCCCGCAGCGGACGCTGCGGCTTCGTCCGCCACAAACGAGCACGTCACCGGAGCACGCTCATGAGCATCGTTCTTCCCTTCCTCGCCTTGCTGCTGGCAGGCGCCTTCGTCGCCTATCACCGCATGCGGCTGGTTACCTGGACGCTGATCAGCGTGGCCCTGCTGGCCGCCTGCTGGTTCATTCCCTACGTCAACCAGACCGCCACCATCGTCGCTGCGGCGGTGCTGGCGGTGATCGCCGTGCCGCTGCTGCTGCCGTTCATCCGCAAGCCGCTGCTGACCGGCCCGATGATGAAGGTGTTCCGCAAGGTGCTGCCGCCGCTGTCGCAGACCGAGCGCATCGCGCTGGAAACCGGTTCGGTCGGTTTCGAGGGCGAACTGTTCACCGGTGATCCGGACTGGAACATCCTGCTCAACTACCCCAAGCCGCAGCTGACCGCTGAAGAACAGGCCTTCCTCGATGGCCCGGTGGAAGAGCTGTGCACGATGGTCAACGACTGGGAAATCACCCACGTCCACGCCGACCTGCCGCCGGAGCTGTGGGCCTTCATCAAGAAGAACAAGTTCTTCGGCATGATCATCCCGAAGGAGTACGGCGGCCTGGGCTTCTCCGCGCTGGCCCACCACAAGGTGATCCAGAAGCTGGCCTCGGTGTCCTCGGTGGTCAGCTCCACCGTCGGCGTGCCCAACTCGCTGGGCCCGGGTGAACTGCTGGTGCATTACGGCACCCAGGAACAGAAGGACCAGTACCTGCCGCGCCTGGCCGATGGCCGCGAAGTGCCCTGCTTCGGCCTGACCGGTCCGTTCGCCGGCTCCGACGCCACTTCGATCCCGGACTACGGCATCGTCTGCAAGGGCGAGTGGAACGGCGAGCAGGTGCTCGGCGTCAAGCTGACCTTCGACAAGCGCTACATCACCCTGGCCCCGGTCGCTTCGCTGATCGGCCTGGCCTTCCGCATGTACGACCCGGATGGCCTGATCGGCGATACCCGCGACATCGGCATCACCCTGGGCCTGCTGCCGCGTGATACCGCCGGCGTCGAAATCGGCCGTCGCCACTTCCCGCTGAACTCGACGTTCCAGAACGGTCCGATCCGCGGCAAGGACGTGTTCATTCCGCTGACCCAGCTGATCGGCGGCGCAGCCATGGCCGGCAAGGGCTGGAACATGCTCAACGAGTGCCTGGCGGTGGGCCGCTCGATCACCCTGCCGTCCACCGCCAGCGGCGGTGCCAAGGCCGGTGCCGCCGTGACCGGCGCCTATGCGCGCATCCGCAAGCAGTTCGGCCTGTCGGTCGGCCGCTTCGAGGGCGTGGAAGAAGCGCTGGCCCGCATCGGCGGCAAGGCGTACAAGATCAGTGCGCTGTCGCAGGCCACCGCCGCCGCGGTTGACCGTGGCGACGTGCCGTCGGTGCCGTCGGCGATCGCCAAGTACCACTGCACCACCATGAGCCGCGAAGTGATCTCGGACATGATGGACGTGATCGGCGGCAAGGGCATCATCCTGGGGCCGCGCAACTTCGCTGGCCGCAGCTGGCAGGCCGCGCCGATCGCGATCACCGTGGAAGGCGCCAACATCATGACCCGCAGCCTGCTGATCTTCGGCCAGGGTGCGATCCTGTGCCACCCGTGGGTGCTGAAGGAAATGAAGGCCGCGCAGGATCCGGATACCCGTGCCGGCCTGCAGGAGTTCGACCGCAGCCTGTTCGGCCACATCCGCTTCGGCATCTCCAATGCCGTGCGTTCGTTCTGGTTCGGCCTGACCGGCGCGCGCTTCGGCGCCGCCCCGGGCGACGCCTACACCCGCCGCTACTTCCGCAAGCTGGACCGTTACTCGGCCAACCTGGCGCTGATGGCCGACATCTCGATGATGACCCTGGGCGGCAAGCTGAAGTTCAAGGAATCGCTGTCCGGCCGCCTGGGCGACGTGCTGAGCCATGTCTACATGACCAGCGCCATGCTCAAGCGCTACCACGACGAAGGTGCACCGCAGGCCGACCAGCCGCTGCTGGCCTGGGCCTTCCATGACAGCGTGCACAAGATCGAAGAGTCGCTGTCGGCCGCGCTGCGCAACTTCCCGATCCGTCCGATCGGCTGGCTGATGTGGGCGCTCATCTTCCCGTTGGGCCGTCGTGCCGAGGCTCCGGGTGATCGCCTGAGCCGCCGCGTCGCCGCCCTGCTGATGGCGCCGAATGAAGCCCGCGACCGTCTCGCCAATGGCGTGTTCCTGACCCCGTGCGAGAACAACCCGGGTGGTCGCATCAACAGTTACCTGAGCAAGGCGATCATGGCCGAGCCGGTGGAGCGCAAGTTCCTCAAGGCGCTGAAGAGCAAGGGCATCGAGGCGCTGGACTTCAAGGCGCAGCTGGACGAAGCCGTGGCCGAGGGCGTGATCACCCAGGACGAGCGCAGCCTGCTGGAAGAGCTGCGCACGCTCACCCTGGACACCATCACCGTGGACGACTTCGACACCCACGAACTGCGCGCGGCCAGCTACTACGACCGCCAGCACAAGGATCCGCATTCGCAGGCGGCCTGATCGCCCGCGACACGCGTTGCCTTCGACGGCGGGCCTCGGCCCGCCGTCGCGTTATCCGCCGACCGGAATACCCCTCATGTCCACGCCCCTGCTCTCGCTTTACCAACGCCTGCAGCGCTGGCCCGCCGGCACCTGGCTGTTCTCGCGCGCGGTGTGTTTCAAGGCGCCCTACTTCGCCAGCATCGCGCCACGCATCACCCGCCTGGAACACGGTCGCTGCGAAGGCACGCTGGCCGATCGCCGCAGGGTGCGCAACCACATCGGCACGGTGCACGCGATCGCGATGTGCAACCTGGCCGAACTGACCGCCGGGTTGATGGTCGATGCATCGCTGCCGAAGGGCATGCGCTGGATCCCGAAGGGGATGCAGGTGCAGTACCTGGCCAAGGCCCGCGGCACGCTGCAGGCGGTGGCGCTGCCGGCACAGCCGATTGTGGTCGCGGCCGAGGGCTATGCGCTGCCGGTGACGGTCAGCGTGCGCGACCGCGCGGGGACGGAAGTGTTCAGCGCGGTCATCGACATGTGGATGTCGCCGGCGAAGTAAGTTCCCGCGAACGGCGCAGCCCCTCGTGGGTGGACGCGGGATGCGGTTTATCGGTTGGGCCGGAGGGGGTGGGG
>NZ_JBHHMJ010000292.1:0-372 GCF_042136455.1 Stenotrophomonas sp. 3diitr2024 | reverse complement strand
GGGCGCTTGCGAAGCAGTGCTTCGCAAGCAAAGCGCCCTCACCCATGGGGGCTCGATGGCGCCATCCATGGCGCCAACGGTCCTGCCCACCCACACCGCCCCGCCTCTGACAGATCCCGTGCGCTGTCGGTGGGTGCCGACCGTTGGTCGGCACATCTGTCTGACATCGAATGAATCATCCACGCATGGCGTGAATCTACTGGCAATTGCGGTTGTTGGCGCGCGCGGCTGTTGGTGGGTGTCGACCTTGGTCAACACAGAGCGAGCGCAGCAAGCGACCCGCTTTTGCTTTTCTTTTTCTTTTCCGTGGTTGGACGCGCGCAGGAAACTGTCAAAGGTGGGGCGGGTGGGCCATGCAGGGGCGTTGGGGCC
>NZ_JBHHMJ010000285.1:0-318 GCF_042136455.1 Stenotrophomonas sp. 3diitr2024 | reverse complement strand
TTCATGCGGGTCCGGGGCGCAAGGCGAGGTGCCCAGTCTAACCATTCGCATGCGTATGTTGCACCCCGGGCGTGTGTCCAACGGCGGCGTGCATGTCCTCCTCATGGGCCGTCGATCAGACGCAGGCCCAGACGGATCGCCGCCGGCCCCCTGCTGAAGTCCAGCGTGCAGTCCCAGTCGCTGTGGCGTACGTCCACGGGAAGAACGGTAACTCGCCGAGCAAAGGAATCAGTTCACTTGCCTGCAGAGTCCAGATCGGCCACGGCAATGCGCGCTCATCTGACGCTACCAAGCAGATTTCGCCGTTCACTTCCGCCA
>NZ_JBHHMJ010000254.1:0-10541 GCF_042136455.1 Stenotrophomonas sp. 3diitr2024 | reverse complement strand
GGGCGGCAGGCCGCTGGGAAGGCGGCCTGCCTCGAATCCGAGCGGCGGGTGGGCCAGGAAGCCCTCCAGCAGCGCGGTCGGTTCCAGCGCGGTGCTGGATGGGCGTGACGTCATCTCCATCGGCACGGGAACCGGCAGCGCATCGACCTCAGCCCTTGGCCTTGGTCAGCGCCTGGTCGAGCAGGGTGATCGCCAGGTCGATTTCTTCGTAGCTGATGTCCAGCGACGGCGCGAAGGTGATCACGTTCTTGTACCAGCCACCCACGTCGAGCACGAGGCCCATGCGCTTGCCGTCGTGCAGCAGGTCACCGGCCAGGCCGATGTCGACCATGCGGTCCAGCAGCTCCTTGTTCGGGGTGTAGCCGTCGGCCTGGCAGATTTCCGCACGCAGCGCCAGGCCCAGGCCGTCGACGTCGCCGATTTCCGGGTGGCGCTTCTGCAGGCCACGCAGGCCGTCGAGGAAGTACGCGCCCTTTTCCGGCACGGTGCGCTCGTAATCCATTTCCTTGCCCAGCTTCAGCACTTCCAGGCCCAGGCGGGTGCCCAGTGGGTTGGAATTGAAGGTGGAGTGGGTGGAGCCCGGCGGGAACACGGTCGGGTTGATCAGCTCTTCGCGCGCCCACAGGCCCGACAGCGGGTTCAGGCCGTTGGTCAGCGCCTTGCCGAACACCAGCACGTCCGGGGTCACGCCGAAGTGCTCGATCGACCACAGCTTGCCGGTGCGCCAGAAGCCCATCTGGATTTCATCGACGACCATCAGGATGCCGTACTTGTCCAGCACGCGCTTGAGGCCGGTGAAGAAGTTGCGCGGCGGGATGACGTAGCCACCGGTGCCCTGGATCGGCTCGACGTAGAACGCGGCGTACTCGGCCTGGCCGACCTTGGGATCCCACACGCCGTTGTACTCGCTTTCGAACAGGCGCTCGAACTGCCACACGCAGTGGTCGGAGTACTCGTCCGGGGTCATGCCCTTCGGGCGACGGAAGGGGTACGGAAACGGGATGAACATCGCGCGCTCGCCGAAGTGGCCGTAGCGGCGGCGGTAGCGGTAGCTGGAGGTGATCGACGACGCACCCAGGGTGCGGCCGTGGTAGCCGCCCTCGAAGGCGAACATCAGGCTCTTGCCGCCGCGCGCGTTGCGCACGATCTTCAGCGAGTCTTCAATGGCCTGCGCACCGCCAACGTTGAAGTGCACGCGGCCGTCGAGGCCGAACTTCTCGCGCATGTCCACGGCAATGGTCTTGGCCAGCTGCACGCGGGTCGGGTGCAGGTACTGGCTGGCGACCTGCGGCAGGGTGTCGATCTGGTCCTTCAGTGCATCGTTCAGGCGCTTGTTGCTGTAGCCGAAGTTGCACGCCGAGTACCACATCTGCAGGTCGAGGTAGGGCACGCCCGCGTCGTCGAACATGTAGCTGCCTTCGCCGCGCTGGAAGATCTTAGGCGGATCGACGTAGTGGACGGTATCGCCGAAGGAGCTGTAGCGGGCTTCGTCGGCCAGCAGCTGCGCATCGGAGGCAGCGGCGGCGGCGTTCTTGTCAAAAATGTTCATGCAGTTCGGTTCCGTGAAGGACGTTCGAAAGGGGTAACAGGGGAGCGCGCCTGCAAGGGAGTGCTCAGGCGGTGGCAAGCAGCAGGGGCAGTGCGGCGGGCTGCGGGCTGGCGTCGAGGCGACGTGGCTGCAGCAGGCTGCCATCGAGCAAGCGCGGCAGCAGTGCGATTGCATCGTGGAAGGTGTCGATGGCGGCATGCTCGATGCCGGCATTCGTGCAATGGGTAATCAGGCGGCGCTTGGCGAACACGAAGTCGGCGTCTTCGGACACGCAGAAATCCGAGCTGCCGTCGCCGATCATCAGCACGCGCGGTGCTTCGTTGGCGCGCGCCTGCGCGGCGCAGGCGCATTTGCAGGTGCCACTGCGGCAGCCTTCGGCCTGGTAGGGCGATTCCAGTTCCCAGTGGTCATCGCACCAGCGCAGGTGGTTGGCCACCACCGGCAGCTGCGCCAGGCCGTGGTTGGCGAGGATGCGATGGATCGCATAGTCCAGGCCGTCGCTGACGATGCGCAGTGGCAGGCCCAGCTGCTCGGTGCGAGCGACGAAGGCGACGAAACCTGGATCGATCTGCACCTGGTCCAGATGGGCATCAAGCGTGGCCGGATCCAGTTCCAGCCGCCGCACCTGGCCCTGCATGCATTCACGCGAGCCGATCTTTCCCGCCTTCCACTGGTCTTCCAGTTCCTGCCAGCCCGGCTGGCCGTACTTTTCCAGCAGCGAGTCGATGACATCTTCGAGGCTGATGGTGCCGTCGAAGTCACACAGGATGCTCCAGTGCATGGGCAGGTCCGTCGATGAGAAAGGCGTCCGGCACATTGCCGGGGCAGGCTCAATGTAGGCAGGCCGCCTTTCTCGTTCCTTTCCTGTTGAAAGGCGCTTTTGACGGGCTGGGAAAGCGTTCAGGAAAGTACATGGATGAATGCGCGGAGCGCAGGCCACGCGCGCACGTGCGGGTCAGGCGCGGGCCAGGACCTGCAGTATTTCGCCCGTCTCCTCACGGGTCTGCCAGGCGCTGTTGCCAAGGGTGAGCATGCGTGCGGCGAAGTCACGTGCATTGGGCACGTCCTCCTGCGGCACGATGCCACGCAGGTAGGCGTAGTCGGGCAGGGCATGGATGAACATGCGGCTGGCACCGAGGCCGCGCGGCCACAGGTCGTCCAGCGCGGCATCGCGCGCGCGCTGGCTGGGCAGCAGCAGCATCAGCATCGGCCAGGTGCCGCCGCTACCGGCCAGGCCATCGACCACCTCCACCGCCGGCAGTTGTGCCAGCTGCACGCGCAGCTGCAGTGCGCGCAGGCGCCCGGCCTGCAGGAACGCCGGCAATCGCCGCGCGGCATGGGCACCGATGTTCTGTCGCCATCGACTGACCCGGTGCTGCGGTATGTCCAGCGGGAAAATGTCACCGACCGCGTCTTCCAGATCGCCACGCTGCAGTGCGCTGCGCAGCGGATTGCCGTACACCAGCGACAGCAGCGAGGGGCGATAGCAGGCGGCAAGGCCAAGCAGCTGCACACTGCGAAGCAGCTCCCAGCGCAGGTTGAAGCGCACGTGTTCGGCGGCATGCTCGGCCAGTTCGGCGCGCAGTTCGTCATCGCGGCTGACCAGCAGGCCGCCTTCGTGCAGGCTCAGCCCCTTGCCGGCGGCCAGGCTGAAGAATCCGATGTCGCCACGCAGGCCGACACTGCTGTTGCCCACCCGTGCGCCCAGCGCCTGTGCGGCATCTTCGATGACCCAGGCGCCGGCGCTGCGGGCGATGTCGCAGGCCCGTTCGACATCGGCGATGCGACCGCCGAGGTGGGTTGGCAGGATGGCCAACGTACGCGCATCGGCCAACCGTTCGAGTTGGCCGGGATCGAAGTCGAAGTGGCCGCGCCGGGTATCGCACAGCTGCACGCGCAGGCCGAGGCTGTGCACCGCGATCGGCACCAGCGGGCAGGTGTAGGCCGGCATGATCACTGTGTCGCGCCTGGGTGCGCGCTTGCGCAAGGTGCGCAGGGCGATCAGCAGCGCGTGCGTGCCGGAACAGGTCAGCTGCAGCGGCGGCGTGCCCAGCTGGTTGGCCAGGATCCCGCGCAGGTCACCACCACCGGGAAGGAAGTCGCTGGCCTGCATCGGCAGGCCGGCGGTCGGTGGCAGTTCGCGCGCGAACAGGCTCATCGCAGCCCGCTCACGAGGTGCTTTCGGCGGGGCTGTGCGGGTCGTCCGCTTCCGCGCGGCCGAGGCAGACGATGCCGGCCACGATCAGTACCGCACCGACCAGGTGGTGCAGGGTGAGCGGCTCTTTCAGCAGCCAGGCCGACAGCAGCAGCACACTGATCACTTCCAGGTGCGAGGCCGCGAATGCCGGGCCGATCGGCGCATGCCGCAGCAGGCTCATCCAGGTGAAGAACGCACCCACGTAGCCGAGGATGGCGCCGTACACCCATGGTTGCGACAGCACGCGCAGCAGCCAGGTGGTGTTGGCCTCGACCGGCAGCGCAGCATCGCCGGCGTACTTGAAGCACAGCTGGGCCAGGGTGTCGAAGGCCATCAGCAGGGGGAAGCCGATCACATACAGGCGCCTCATGAGCCGACCCCCACCACCGCCACGCCTGCTGTGACCAGCAGCATCCCGGTCACCCGCAATGGCGTGAGCTTCTCGCGGAACAGGATGCGGCCGGCGATCATCAGCGCCACGATGTTGATCGAGCCCAGCAGCACGCCCTTGGACAGCGGAACCAGTGACAGGAAGGCGATCCAGGCGACGAACTCAAGCACGTAACAGGCGATGCCGATCCACAGCCAGGGGCGGCTGAGCATGTGCTTCCAGCGCTGCAGTCCCTCGCCCTCCTGCGGGTCGCTGGCGGCGGCCTTGAAGGCGAGCTGGCCACCGGTATCGAGCACGACATTGGCCAGCCACAGCAGCGTGGCAAGTGCCCCCATCTCAGGCCACCGCCTTGAGGACGCCGCTGCGTTCACCGATCCCGGTGAAGAAGCGCGCGCTGCGGCGGATCACCTCGCGGCGTTCGCGGTCGATCGTGATCATGTGGTAGCTGTCCTCCAGCACCACCAGTTCCTTCGGGCCACTGACCCGCGACATCACCAGTTCGGCATTGCCCATGCTGGCCACGTCGTCTTCGCGGGCGTGCATCACCAGGCACGGGGCGGTGACCTGGTGCAGGTGGCGGCGGGTCCAGTTGCTCAGCGCACGCATCTCGGCCAGCGCGTGCCAGGGATTGCCCGGAAGGCCTGCCGCCGCGCTGTCGCCGGACAGCATGGCGGCGCTGACCTGTGCACGCAGGCGCTCGTCGCGCAGGCCGTACGGCGGTTCTTCCATGAACATGCGGTCGCGGCCGATGTTGAAGCGCTTGAACCACGGCAGCAGGAACGAGAGGCGGGCGACAGCGGGTATGTTCCAGCCGTCGTAGCGGAACGTGGCGCCATACACGCCGACGCCGGACACCCAGTCCGGTCGTCGAGCAGCAAGTGCCAGCGACAGCACCGCGCCCATCGACAGGCCACCGACGAACAGCTGGTCGACCTTGCCGCGCAGGCTTGCCGCCGCATCTTCCACGCCCTGGTACCACTGTTCCCAGGTGGTCGCCAGCAGGTCATCCACGGTGCCACAATGGCCGGGCAGCTGCACGCCGTGTACGGTGAAGCCGGCGTTGTTCAGCCCTTTGCCCAGCATGCGCATTTCCGCCGGGGTACCGGTCAGGCCGTGGACCAGCAGCACGCCCTGCGGGCCACCGGGGAGGAAGAAGTCGTGCGAGTCGGTCACCTGGCGGCTCCGGGACGGCAGTGGGGAGGGTCAGGATCGCAACCGCGATTTTCGCCAGCCTTTCAGCGCCCCGGTCCGGGTCAGGGGGCCTTCAGCAGCGGCAGTGTGATGGCGACCTTGAGTCCGCCGCCGGGGCGGTTGAGGAAGGTCAGGCGCCCGCCGAAGTGCTCCACCGCCTCGTGGGCGATGGCCAGGCCCAGGCCGGTGCCGCTGGCGGTGGTGCCGGGGGCGCGGAAGAAGCGCTCGCCCAGCCGCGGCATCACGTCCTCGGGTACGCCGGGCCCGTTGTCCTCCACGTACAGTTCGACGTCGTTGTCATCCAGCGCGTGCACACCGACGGTAACGGTCGCATCGCGGCCGGCATAGCGCAGCGCATTGTCGATCAGGTTGTCCAGTGCTTCCTGCAGCTGGGCACCGTTGCCGAGCACGCGCAGCGGCTGGGGGCTGCCGCGGTAACCCAGATCGATGCCATCGCGGATCGCTTCAGGCACGCGTGTACCGACCCACTGCGGCACCCGTTCGCACAGGTCCAGTGCCTCCACCGTCTCCGGCACGGTCTGGGCCCGGCTCAGCGCCAGCAGCTGGGTGCTGACCCGCGCGGTGCGCTGGTTGAGCCGGCGGATGTGCTGCAGTGCCTCGCGCACCGTGTCCGGGTCGCCATGCGCCAGTGCCTGGTCCACGTGCAGGGCCATGCCGGCCAACGGCGAGCGCAGCTGGTGCGCGGCGTCGGCGATGAAACGGTTCTGCAGGGTGATCATTTCCGCCTGGCGCGCGAACAGATCGTCGATGGTGCTGATCAGCGGCTGGATCTCTTCGGGCACGTCGGCATCGGAGATCGGTGCCAGTTCGCCGCGGCGCTGCGCCAGGCGGGTCCTCAGCGGGGTCAGGATGCGCAGGCCATGGGTCACCCCGAACCAGACCAGCGCGGCGGTGCCCAGCGCCAGCATGGTCATCAGCGGGATGATGATCATCAGGATTTCGCGCGCGCGCTGGCGTCGTTCGGCCATGCTTTCGGCCACCGTCACCGCCAGCTGGTCCTGCGGATCGTTCATCGCACGCGTGCAGACGGTGGCCATGCGCACCGGCTGGCCGTTGAGAATGCCATCGTACAGGGTGGGGTCCACGCCGGTGCATTCCTGCGAAGGCGCGTAGGCACTGAAATCCGCATTGCCGCTGAGTGTCCCCTGGCGGCTGCTGTCCACGTTGAAATAGCGATGGCCGTCGGGCTCGTACTCGATCAGGAAGCGCGCCTGCGGAGACAGGTCGCTGGTCACCGGCATGGTGCTCAGCATCTGTGCGAACGAGTGCGTGTCGTCGATCAGGTTGCGGTCGTGGATGCGGTTGGAATAGTCCAGCGCAACGTAATAGGCCAGGATCGTATTGAAGGTGAGCAGGCCAAGCATCGGCAACGCCAGGAACGCGAGCAGGCGCCGGCGCAGGCTGGGCGGTCCACTGATCACGGGGCGCTGTCGTCCTGCGCGTCTTCCAGCATGTAGCCCAGCCCGCGCACAGTGCGGATGCCCATGCCGCCCGGCTGCAGCTTGCGGCGCAGGCGGTGCAGGGCGATGTCCAGGCCGTTGTCGGTCAGGTCCTGGCCCCAGTCGCACAGCGCTTCCACCAGCTGCGCGCGTGACACGATGCGCTCTGCACGCACCGCCAGCGCCGACAGCAGGCCGAACTCGCGTGCGGTCAGTTCAAGTGATTGGTCGTCGATCCATACGCGGTGCCCGGCCAGGTCCAGGCGCAAGCGGCCGATGCGCAGGTCCGGATTGCCATTGCTGGTGACCCGGCGCAGCTGTGCACGCACGCGGGCTTCGAATTCGTCCAGTGCGAACGGCTTGACCAGATAGTCGTCGGCACCGAGGTCGAGCACGCGCACCCGCTCGGCCAGGCCGTCACGCGCGGTCACCACCAGCACCGCCAGGCCATCGCCACGCTGGCGCAGTCGTTGCAGCACGTCGCGGCCATCCAGTTGCGGCAGCCCCAGGTCCAGCACCAGCAGTGCGTACTGGGTCGAGCCCAGTGCTGCATCGGCGTGCGCACCGTTGTCGACGTGGTCGACCACGTGCCCCTGCCGGCGCAGCGAGGCGCACAGGCCGGAGGCGATGTCCGGGTCGTCTTCAGCAATCAGAACGCGCATGCGCGGGGGCTCCTGTAACGGTCAGGCCCACCGGCTGGACGGGGCGGGCCTCTCGGCTGCCGAAGGGTAGCCGCAAACCGGGTGAAGGTGGAGCGCGCCGGCACCTCCTGGCGCCGTCACGCTGTCCCTCCATTCAGTCCTGCAGCCCCGGCTCACCCCGCGCCAGCGGCACCCGGGAGCCATCCAGCAGGCCACGGCTGAGCTTGCCCTCCTCGATGAACAGCAGTTCGCCGTTCTCGCCGTTCTTGATGCTGCTGTCGATGGCGATCACGCGGTCGCCGTGGAAGCTGCTGACATGTGGCATCGAGGTATGGCCGACCACGATGCGCTTGAGCTGCAGGCGGTCGAGTACGGCCTGCACACCCGCGGTGTCGAGGCGGCCATCGAAATAGCCGCGGTACCAGATCGGGCTGGTCTTGCCGTCATACAGCGGTGCGGTGGCCGGGTCGGCCTTCACTTCGGCCCTGGGCAGGCCCAGCGAGGCCTGATAGGCCGCGTTGGTGCGTGCCGGGTCCAGCGCCAGCCGCACCGCCTCGGGCGAGATGCCGCCGTGCAGGAACAGGGTATCGCCGATCTTCAGCAGCACCGGTCGGGTGCGCAGCCACTGCCCGATCACCGAGTCGGCGCCATACAGCTGCGGGTAGCTGCGGCCCAGCAGCTGGGCGCTGCGCAGGTACTTCGGGTTGACGTAGCGCAGGTCGTCATACAGCACCATGGTTTCGTGGTTGCCGAGCACGAAGTGCACGGCGCCACCGGCGGCGGCCGCCTGCTGCTGCAGGCCGTAGAGCAGCCAGAACGCCTCGGTCACCTGCGGGCCGCGGTCGAACACGTCGCCGGCGATGACCAGCGTGTCCTTGCCCAGCGCCCAGCGATCCTGCGCGTCGATCACGTGATGGGCACGCAGCAGGCGCACCAGCAGCCCATACTGGCCGTGGATGTCGGACAGCGCGACGATGCGCGGTGTGGCCGGCAGCACCGAGACCGAGGCTGCATTCGGCGCAGCCACATGCACGGTGTGTTCGTAGCCGCAGCGCGGTGCGATATCGGTCCCTGTTGCCCCGGAGGCAAGCGTGCGCGATTCGACCTTGTCGGCACAGATCCACTTGGCCTGCACCCGGTCGCCCTGGCGGAACACATAGGGGCCATCGGCCTGCACGTGGTCGGCGGGCGCGGCCACCTCGCGCGCCTGCGTGGTTCCGGCGCTGCAGGCCAGCAACGGCAGCAGCAGGGCGGTCATCAGGGAAGGGCGAAAGCGCGACATCGTCGGTGTCCGGCGGCGGAAACATCCGATGCTAACCGGCGCGACCGGGTCGCGGTGTGCGCGAATGGGCGGGTCAGGCGCTGTGCCCGTCGTCCCGGAGCTTGCGCACACGGGTGGCGGCGGCCTGCAGCGGCTGACCGTCGCGACCGCGCGGCTGCATGTACGGCAGCGGGCGCCGCGTGCTGGACTCGATCAGCTGCGAATGGGCCTCGCCCGCGTCGAAGCGATGGCGCTCACCCCATTGGCGCAGCGCGACCAGCACCGGGAACAGCGCCTGGCCCGCGGCGGTGAGCACGTATTCCTGATAGGCCGAGCCATCGGAGGCCGGTTGCAGTTGCAGGATGCCCGCCTCGACCAGCCGGCGCAGGCGGTCGCTGAGGATGTTGCGCGCGGCGCCGAGGCTGCGCTGGAAGTCGCCGAAGCGGGTGATGCCATCGAAGGCATCGCGGATCACCAGCAGTGCCCAGCGATCACCGAGCAGGTCGGCGCTGCGGGCAACGGGGCAGGGACTGTTGGCGTGCATGCTGTGGCCTCCGAATGTGGTTGCAGTTTAAAACCAATGACGATAGCCTGCATCAAGTTTCAAATTGCAACTACATCATGAGCGCATCGATGTCCCGCCCATTGCTGACCCTGCTCGCGGTCGCGGCCGGCGCCAGCGTGGCCAACGTCTATTACGCGCAACCGCTGCTGGATCGGCTGGCACAGGCCTTCGCGCTGGAGCGGGCGGTTGCCGGCGCGGTGTTGGCCGCAACCCAGGCCGGCAGTGTGCTGGCATTGCTGGGCCTGCTGCCGCTGGCCGATCGCGGTGACCGGCGACGCCTGCTGCGGATGCAGTTCATGGCGCTGGTGCTGGCCCTGCTGTGGCTGGCAGCGGCACGCACGGCCGGTTGGCTGTTGTCGGGCATGCTGCTGGCCGGGCTGTTGGGCACCGCGCTGACCCAGGGCTTGATCGCCTATATCGCCACGCTAGCGCCGCCCGAGCAGCGCGGGCGCGTGGTGGGCGTGGTGCAGGGCGGCGTGTTCATCGGCCTGTTGCTGGCGCGCGTTGTATCGGGCGCGGTCGCGGCCACCGTCGGCTGGCGGGCGGTCTATCTGCTGTCGGCAGCGCTGATGGCAGCCCTGGCCGTACTGCTGTGGCGGCGCCTGCCGGCCGTGCCGATACCCGCGGTACCGCCGCGGTGGCGCGACCTGCTGGGCTCGATGCTGGGCATGCTGCGCCGGGATCGAACGCTGCGCGAGCGTGGTCCGCTGGGATTGCTGCTGTTTGCCGGACTCAACGTGTTCTGGGCGGCGGCTCCCTTGCCGCTGTCGGCCCCGCCGCTGCAGTGGTCCACTGCGGCCATCGGTGCGCTCGGCCTGGCCGGGGTGGCAGGTGCATTGATGGCGTCGCGGGTCGGGCACTGGATGGACTGCGGTTTTGCCGATCGGGTCAGTCTTGGCGCGCTGCTGTTGATGCTGGTTGCGTGGTGGCCCCTGCTGGGCCTGCCGCAGTCGCTGTCGTTGCTGCTGCTGGGCGTGATCGTGCTCGACCTCGGCGGCCAGGCACTACATGTTTCGAACCAGGCATTGTTGCTGCGTGCACCGGCGGAACAGCATGGGCGCCTGGTGGCGTTGTACATGCTGTTCTATGCGGTGGGTAGTGGTGCCGGTGCGGCTGCCGGGCCCTGGATGCAGGCCCGGCACGGCTGGCCTGCCGTGTGCCTGCTGGGTGCAGGCATCGCGTTGCTGGCGCTGCTGTGGTGGGCGGGGTGGGGAGTGGTGGCGTTCAATGCATCGGCTGGCGCACGGACCGGTAAAGTCGACTGTCGGTAGAGTCGACTGTCAGTC
>NZ_JBHHMJ010000210.1:0-5798 GCF_042136455.1 Stenotrophomonas sp. 3diitr2024 | reverse complement strand
CCCTGGGTCGGGAGCAGGCTTGGCAGGACCGCTATCTCGGGGCTGACGCTCAAATTGACTGGCAGAGCTACTAAGCTTGGTTGGTTGCAGTAGCCGAGCATGGGCTCGGCTCTACAAAAGGAAACGCCGCCCTGGGGCGGCGTTTCTGCTTCAGCGACGGTCGGCGACGATGTTGCCGAACGTGTCGGTGTAATCCTTGAACTCGGGTATGCGCTGGATCAGGTCCGCCGGAATCACTTCCATGCCCTCCGGCGGCTGGATCTTCACCGGTTGCATGTTGGGATCGGCCGGGGCGGCGACCAGGGTGTTCTGGCGCAGCACCTGCAGCCTGCCGAACATCGTCTGCAGCATCTGCTTCTGCCCTTCGTCCAGCGGGATCTGGATCTCGTCCACCTTCATCGTGCCATCGCCGAGGATGATGATGTTCGGTGCCGGCGGGCGACGCACGGTCACCATCCCTTCACTGACGGAAATCTTGGGCTTGCCGCGCTCGGCGCGGTGGTTGCGGTAATCCTTGTCACAGCCGACCAGGCCCAGGCAGAGCAGGGCGGCCAGCAGCAGGAACAACTTCTTCATGGCATTCGGTTCGGGGGCGTCCGGGGCCGCCATTGTAAGCCGGTCGGCACATGACGGCCGGCAGCGGGACGCCGCTGCCGGCCGGGTGCGCTGATCTGTCACAGGCCTAGCGCTGGACCACGGTGTCCTTGCCGCAGTCGTCGACGTCACTCTGGTCCATCGTTGCGTAGGGCTTGAACGCCGGCAGCGATGCGGCCAGGGCCTGCTGGCTGGCCAGCATCGCCGGCAGGCGCTCGCAGATGCGCTTTGCCTGGGCCTCGATCTTCGCCGCCTTGGCGTTGATCCGCTTCTCGATGCCATCGCTGTCGCCGCTGAAGATGCCCTTCAGGGCCTCTCCGGCAGCACTGGCGCCGAGCTTGGCACCGGCCAGGCCGACATCCATGCCGTCCATTGCAATGGCGACCACGTGGCCGCGGTACTCCTGCAGTTGGCGGCGCTGGGTTTCGTTGGCGGCCACTTCCTTGCCGGCGATCAGCAGGCGGCCATCCGGGGTGATCTCGGCACGCGGCTGCTTGTCGGCCGAGATCTTGATGTTGCCCTGGGTGATGTCCTTGCGGGCATCGTCCATGGCCTCCTTGACAGTCTGGCCGACGCCGCTGGTCGCGTCGGCCACGCTTTTGCCGACGGTGGTATCAGGCATGGAGGACGTGCCGCCGCAGGCGATCAGCGGCAGGCACAGCAGGGCGGCAGGCAGCACGCGCAGCAGATTCATGGCAGTTTCCTCGATCGATCCGTTAGCGGTTACTTTTTACGGGGCAGGGTGACGGTGCCACTGACGTTGCGGTGGCCGACATCGCCGCTGCCGCTGTGGTCGACGGTCAGGCTGCCGCGCACGCCATCGACCTGGATGTCCCCCGAGCCGTGGCTGCGCACATGCACATTGCCGCCGATGTCGGACAGATCAACATCGCCCGAGCCGACCACACCGACCTCGACGTTGCCTTGCACGCGCTTGAACCCGATGTCGCCGGAACCGACCGTGTCCAGTCGTGCGTTGCCGCGGACATCGCTGATCTTCAGGTCACCCGAACCGACAGTGCCGGTGACCGCATCGCCACCGATGTTGCGCACCTTGACGTCGCCGGAACCCAGCGAAAGCAGGTTCAGCGAACTGCCGCCATCAATGTCCAGGTCGCCCGAACCCACCGCTGCGTGGATGCTGCCGCGGGTGCCACGCACGATGGCATCACCGGAGCCGACATCCACGCTCAGCGACTGCGCGTTGTCCACGCTGGCGTCGCCGGAGCCGACCTTCAGCTGCAGGGGCAGGTTGTCCGGCACGCTGCCACGGATGTCCAGCCAGGCGTAGCTGCTGCCCAGGCTGATGCCGCTGTCGCGGCCCTCGCGGCGCAGGCTCACCACCAGCTTGTCGCCCACCCTGCGCTGGTCCAGTACCAGCTGGTCCAGCCATTCCTGGCTGGACGCGCAGGCGCGGCCATCGAGCTGGCCAGTGCCCTTGCCGGCGACGACCTTCAGGTCGTGCTGGTTGACCTCGAGCACCACAGCCCTGGCACCGGCCACATCCAGCTTCAGCGTGCGGGCGGCGGTGAACTTGCAGTTCGGAGCATCGGCGGCCAGCGCCGACAGCGGCAACAGCAACAACGCAGAACAGGCGAGCAGGGAACGCATGGGTGGTGCCTCCGGGTGGATGGAATCAGATCTCGCCGGCGCGCTTGCGCAGACGGATGGCAAGGACGATGAACACGGCGCCGATGGCGGCGCCGATCCACAGTTCCGGCATCGCCAGTGACTTCAGCTGCGAGGCCGGCGACATCAGGCTGACCACCGATTCGAGGTCGCGACGCGTGCCTTCCTCGGCGCTGAGGCGATACACCAGGTCCGTGCCCGGTACGCCGCCCAGCAGCAGTCGGCCAACGATGTTCTGCCAGAACCAGCCCGTGGTCAGGCCGATCAGCGGCATCACCTTGGTGGTGCTGACGATGACGCCTGCGAACAGCGGCAGCATCACCGCCCACAGGAACGGCTTGCTGCGGGCCCAGGCCGAGCACAGCAGCAGCCAGCCGGCGGTGGGCAGGGCCCACAGGGCGTAGACCGGGATCCAGGCCAGGTGGCCGGCGGCCAGGGTCAGCGGGCTGGCCGGGCCCCAGATCAGGGTCATTGGGCTGCCGCCGTGCATCAGCGCGACGATGCTGATCACCAGCATGAAGCCGAACATGGTGATGATGCCGGCGATCACCGCGATCAGCGGGGCCACGATCAGTGCGCTGATCACCTTGGACAGCACGGTCTGGGTATCCGACAGCGGCAGTGACTTCCAGAACAGGATGCTGCGGTCGCGGCGGTCGTCGTACAGGGCACCCAGGCAGTAGAAAAACACCACGAAGGCCAGTACCAGGAACGGCCAGGCCGAGCTGAGCACCAGGGTCAGGTCGAGGCCGTTGCCGAGGTCAGCCAGGTCCTTGGCACTGATGTCGCGGGTCAGCAGGGCCAGGTCCAGGCCGTTGATGTTCACGTCTTCGCCGTCGATGTGCAGGCCACCATCACGCGCGGCCCGGTGCAGGGCGAACAGGCCGAAGGCGATGCCGATGGTGCTCATCACCAGCGAGATCAGGCCGGCGATCAACGGTGCATACAGGAAACCGCCACGGTTCTCCCAGTACTCGCGCTTGAGCAGCCAGCGCAGGGTGCCCATCGGGCTGACGGGGTGGTTGACGGCATTCATGCGTAGGTCCCCTTCATGATGGCGACGAACAGATCGGCCAGGCCCGGGCTGCGGGTCTCGCCAAGGGTAGAGAGCTGGGTACGCGGCACGCCGTCGAACAGCATCACGGTCTTGCCGAACGCCAGGCTGCGCTCGTCGATCGGCTTCAGCGCACGCGCGGTCTCCAGCTGGTCGGCATTGACCAGCAGCTCGGTGTAGCGCTGGCCGACGTCGTCCATGTCCGCGTCGAGCACGATGCGGCCATCCCGGATGAACATGACGTCGCTGAGGATGTGCTCGATCTCTTCCACCTGATGGGTGGTGACGATGATGGTCTTCTGTTCGTCGAAGTAGTCCTCCAGCAGGCGCTGGTAGAACTCCTTGCGATAGAGGATGTCCAGGCCGAGAGTGGGCTCGTCCAGCACCAGGATGCGGGCGTCGATGGCCATCACCAGCGCCAGGTGCAGCTGCACGATCATGCCCTTGGACAGTTCGCGCACGCGCTGCTTCGGTTGCAGCTTGGTATTGGCCAGGAAGCGCTCGCAGCGGGCCCGGTCGAAGCGCGGGTGCACGCCGGCGACGAAGTCGATCGCCTCGCGCACCTTCAGCCAGCGCGGCAGCACAGCGACGTCGGCGATGAAGCAGATGTCATTCATCAGCTCGTCGCGATGCAGTCGCGGATCGCGGCCGAGCACGCTCAGGTCGCCTTCCACCGAGGTGAGGCCGAGGATGGCCTTCAGTGCGGTGGTCTTGCCGGCGCCGTTGGGGCCGATCAAGCCGACGATGCGCCCGCTCGGAATGCTGAAGCTGGCGTTGTCGAGGGCTACCGTGGTCCTGTAGGCCTTGCGCAGGCCTCGCGCGGTGATGACGGGTTCGCTTGCAGTGCTGTTCATCAGACGTTCCCCTGGGGCAGCAATTCGTCAAGGCTCAGGCCCAGGCGCTGAATGCGCTCCAGCACCGCGGGCCATTCTTCGTTGAGGAAGCGCTCGCGCTCGCTGCTGCGCAGCTGCGTGGCCGCCTGCTCGGTCATGAACATGCCCAGGCCGCGGCGCTTCTCGACCAGGCCTTCATCGGCCAGTTCCTGGTAGGCGCGCGAAACGGTGATGGGGTTGAGTTGATAGTCGGCGGCCACCTGGCGCACCGAAGGCAGGGCATCGCCCGGCTTCAGGATTCCGTCGAGCATCATGGCGATCACGCGCTCCTTCAATTGACGGTAGATGGGAGCGCCGTCGCTCCACTGGATGTCGCTCATATTCAGCTCCGTGGGGTCAGCGGCTGGGCGAACGAGAAATACGGCATGGACAGGGAGCTGTGCAGCCGACGCGGGGGAGGGGGGGAGGAATCGGCGTTCCCGGCCGGTGCAGCGGTTGCGTCCTGCGCACTGTCGGGAGAGGCGGGGGTGGTGGGCGTGGCCAGCCAGGCCAGCACGATCAGGGTCGAAACAGCAGCGGCCGCGGGTGCGGTGAGGTTGCGACGGATGCGGGCGTTCATGGCTTCCCCCCTGTCTCAGGTGACTGGTGTTGTATGCAACTATAACACCGGCACGCCTGGGTGCAACCCCCTGCCGTCCCCAACTGATGGCAGGGGTGGTCAAATTGCTGAAATATCCTCTTATCCATTTGATTGGAAAGGGAAATAAATTTGATGTGCGGTCTGGTCCAGTTCCGCCTGCCATTCAGTGTTGTCCATGCTATGTCATCACTGCGCCGTCGTTGGTAAGGCCAGCGGGAAGACGCCACGCCGCGCAAAGCCGCTGGCGCTTGCTGCAACAAGGGGGGGCGAGGGGCGGTGCTATAGTTCGGCCGATTCCCGGCCGCTACCGGCCGGCCCTGTGAATGGCTACCGCGGACCGCTCTCGATGCCCCTGCCGACCGTTATCCCGCGCCGCCTGCGCGGCCTGTCCCTGCTGACCCTGCTGGTGGCCGGCCTGGCCGGTTCCGGCCATGTGCTGGCGGCCGATCTGCTGGACCTGGAGTACCGCCCACTGGCCAGCAAGCAGCAGGTCAACCTGCAGCAGCGCTACCACGGGCAGGTACTGCTGGTGGTCAATACCGCAAGCAAGTGCGGCTATACCCCTCAGTACGAAGGCCTGGAGGCGCTGCAGAAGCGTTATGCCGGCCGCGGCTTTGCCGTGCTCGGTTTCCCGTCCAACGATTTCAAGGGCCAGGAGCCCGGTGACGAAAAGCAGATCCAGGATTTCTGCACGCTCACCTACGGCGTCAGGTTCCCGATGTTCGAGAAGGTGCATGTCGTCGGTGCACAGGCCACGCCGCTGTACCAGAGGCTGACCGCGGCCACCGGCGTGGCGCCGGGCTGGAACTTCCACAAGTACCTGGTCGGCCGCGATGGCAAGGTCATTGCCCAGTTCGCCAGCAAGGTAACGCCGGACGATCCGCAGCTGACCGCCGCCATCGACAAGGCGCTGGCCGCAGCCGCCACGCATTGATATCCGGCACGGATGCCTCGACATCGACGGCATGCGTGCGACAATGTTTCTTTTCGCGCCGACGTCGGCGCCCAGACACTTCCAGGAATGCAGCGAATGAAGATGGGAATGCGC
>NZ_JBHHMJ010000199.1:0-19165 GCF_042136455.1 Stenotrophomonas sp. 3diitr2024 | reverse complement strand
TGGCCGGCATCTGCGCTCGATAGGCGATCCAGCGGATGCCGGCCAGCGGCCGGCACTACCGCGCCCCACAGGCGGGCCGCTTGCGTCAGCCCTGCTTGCGTACCGGTGCGCCGTTGGCCTTGTAGTACGGCGCAGTGCTGCGGGCCAGCGGGGTGCGGCCACGGATCACGTCGGCAAGCTTCTCGGCCATCATGATGGTCGGCGCATTGAGGTTGCCGGTCACCACCTGCGGCATGATCGAGGCATCGACGATGCGCAGGCCTTCCAGGCCGTGCACGCGGCCCTGGCCATCGACCACCGCCATCGGGTCGTCGGCATGGCCCATCTTGTTCGAGCACGACGGGTGGTACGCGGTTTCGGCATGCTCGCGCACGAATGCATCGATCTGCGCGTCGGTCTGCAGTGCACTGCCCGGCGAGATCTCGCGGCCGCTGTACGGGGCCAGCGCCGGCTGCGCGAAGATCTCGCGGGTGATGCGGATCGCCGCGCGGAATTCGCGCCA
The DNA here is from genome assembly GCF_042136455.1 of Stenotrophomonas sp. 3diitr2024. Classification (NCBI taxonomy): domain Bacteria; kingdom Pseudomonadati; phylum Pseudomonadota; class Gammaproteobacteria; order Lysobacterales; family Lysobacteraceae; genus Stenotrophomonas; species Stenotrophomonas sp. 3diitr2024. The sequence goes on along the minus strand of NZ_JBHHMJ010000199.1, from coordinate 18,663 downwards.
GTCCTGCTCGTGCGACATGTAGTTGAACAGGATGCTCGGATGTTCGCGCGGGTCCTTCGAGCGCACATGGATGCGGCCACGGCTGGGCGAGCGCATCGAGCCGACGTGCATCTGGAAGCTGTGCGCCTTGATCGGGTTGGAGCCGTTGTAGTTGATCGCCACCGGCAGGAAGTGGTACTGCAGGTTCGGCCAGTCGAACTCGGCGTCGCTGCGGATGAAGCCACCGGCCTCGAACTGGTTGCTGGCGCCGATGCCGGTGCCCAGGAACAGCCACTCGGCACCGATCGCCGGCTGGTTGTACAGCTTCAGCGCCGGCGCCAGCGACACCGGCTTCTTGCATTCGTACTGCAGGTACATCTCAAGGTGATCCTGCAGGTTGGCGCCGACGCCGGGCAGGTGGTGCACCAGGTCGATGTCCAGGCTGCGCAGCAGGTCGGCCGGGCCGACACCCGAGCGCTGCAGGATCTGCGGCGAGGCGATGGCGCCGCCGCACAGCAGCACTTCGCGGCGGGCGGTGGCGCGCTGCGGCTGGTCGTTGTGCAGCCACTGCACGCCCACCGCGCGCTTGCCCGAGAACAGGATGCGGTCGGTCAGCGCGTGGGTGACGATGGTCAGGTTCGGGCGTGGCTTGGCCAGGTCCAGGTAGCCGCGGGCGGTGCTGGAACGACGGCCGTTCGGGGTCACCGTGCGGTCCATCGGGCCGAAGCCTTCCTGCTGGTAGCCGTTGAGGTCGTCGGTGCGCGGGTAGCCGGCCTGCACGCCGGCTTCGACCATCGCAGCGAACAGTTCGTTGTTGCCGGCCTTCGGCGTGGTCACCCGCAGCGGGCCATCACCACCGTGGTAGTCGTTGGGGCCGATGTCGCGGGTTTCGGCCTTGCGGAAGTAGGGCAGGCAGTCCAGATAGGTCCAGTCTTCCAGGCCCGGCATGCTGGCCCAGTTGTCGTAGTCCATCGCGTTGCCGCGGATGTAGCACATGCCGTTGATCAGCGACGAGCCACCCAGGCCCTTGCCGCGGCCGCAGTCCATGCGGCGGTTGTTCATGAAGGGCTCCGGATCGGTCTTGTACGCCCAGTTGTAGCGCTTGCCCTGCAGCGGGAAGGCCAGTGCAGCCGGCATCTGGGTACGGAAGTCGAGCCGGTAGTCCGGGCCACCGGCTTCCAGCAGCAGCACGCTGACATCGGCATCTTCGGTGAGGCGGGTGGCCAGCACGTTGCCGGCTGAGCCGGCGCCGATGATGATGTAGTCGTACTCGTTATGGGTGCTCATGGGTGTCTCCTGCAGGCCGGGGCGCGCTGCATGCAGGCGTCCCGGCGGAATGTCGGATCGGCGCGGTGGCCGGACGATGGGGCGTGCTCGGGGCGCGCGGGTCAGAACACGCTGGCGTAGTCGCCCAGCTCGACCTGCACCGACTTGATGCGGGTGTAGTGGCCGAGGGTGGAGATACCGTTCTCGCGGCCGACGCCGGATTCCTTGTAGCCACCGACCGGCATTTCGGCCGGCGATTCACCCCAGGTGTTGATCCAGCAGATGCCGGCTTCCAGGCGATGGATGATGCGGTGGGCGCGGCTGATGTCCTTGCTGACCACGCCGGCAGCGAGGCCGAAGGTGGTGTCGTTGGCACGACGCACCACTTCGTCTTCGTCGTCATAGGCGAGGATGCTCATCACCGGCCCGAAGATCTCTTCCTTGACGATGGTCATGTCATCGCGGCAGTCGGAGAACACGGTCGGCAGCACGTAGGCGCCCTGGGCCAGCGCACCTTCGGTGGCACGGCCGCCACCCGTCAGCAGGCGGGCACCTTCGGCCTTGCCGCTCTCGATGTAGCGCAGCACGTTTTCCATGTGCGGGAAGCTGGTCAACGGGCCGAAGTTGGTGTCGGCGGCCATCGGGTCGCCGATGCGGATGCGCTTGACGCGCTCGACGACGGCCACCTCGAATGCGGCCAGCATGCTGCGCGGCACGAACACGCGGGTGCCGTTGGTGCAGACCTGGCCGGAGCTGAAGAAGTTGGCCATCACCGCAATGTCGGCGGCGCGGTCCAGGTCGGCGTCGTCGCAGATCACCAGCGGCGACTTGCCGCCCAGTTCCATGGTCACTTCCTTCAGCGACGAGGACGCCGCGCTGGCCATGACCTTCTTGCCAGTGGCGACGCCACCGGTGAAGGAGATCTTCTCGATCACCGGGTGCTCGGTCAGCCACTGGCCGATCTCGCGGCCCGGGCCCTGCACGACGTTGAACACGCCGGCCGGCACGCCGGCTTCGGTGTAGATTTCGGCCAGCCGGATCGCGGTCAGCGGGGTCACTTCGGACGGCTTGAACACCATCGCGTTGCCCGCGGCCAGCGCCGGTGCCGACTTCCACATGGCGATCTGGATCGGGTAGTTCCATGCGCCGATGCCGGCGACCACGCCCAGCGGCTCGCGACGGGTGTAGAAGAAGCTCGATTCGCGCAGCGGCAACTGGATGCCTTCGATGGCGGTGGCCAGTCCCGCGTAGTACTCGACCACGTCGGCACCGGTGACGATGTCCACGGTAGTGGTCTCGGCCAGTGCCTTGCCGGTGTCCAGGGTTTCCAGGTGGGCCAGTTCGTCGTTGCGCTCGCGCAGGAGCTCGACGGCGCGGCGCAGGATGCGCGAGCGCTCCATGGCGGTCATCGCGGCCCACACCTTCTGGCCTTCGGCTGCGCTCTGCACGGCACGTTCGACGTCGGCCTGGCTGGCGACCTGCACCTCGGCGATCACCTCGCCGGTGGCCGGGTTGACGGTCTTGAAGGTCTTGCCGCTGGTGGCATCGACGCGCTGGCCGTGGATGTAGAGCTGTTGGACGGGCAGGGTGGTCATGGGGCGTACTCCTTGGAAGGGGGCGGGTGCTGGAGCGCTTATAGCGCGACAGCCTGCAACTGGAAGTCGATGTAGCCGTAAGCGATGCGCCGGGACTTCTCGGCGTTGAACTGGCCGCCGACCAGGCTGCCGCGCAGCCACAGGCCATCGATCATCGCGGCCAGGCCGCGGGCAGCCAGGCGGGCCTGCGGGTGGGGCAGCAGGCGGTTGAACTGGTGGCACAGGTTGGAGAACAGGCGCTGGTCGTTGGCGCGCTGCAGCCGGGCCAGTTCCGGCTGGTGCATGCTGGCGGCCCAGAAGGTGAGCCAGACGCGCATCGCGGTGCCGTTGATCTGGCTGTCGTCGAAGTTGCCATCGACGATGGCGCGCAGCTGCTCGCGCGGATCGTCGCCGGCGTCTGCGCGGTAGCGGGCGACGGCGTCCTTCAGTTCGCGCAGGATCTGCCGCATTGCAGCATTGAGCAGGCCGTCCTTGTCGCCGAAGTAGTGGGCGACGATGCCGCTGGACAAGCCCGCCTTCTTCGCGATGGTGGCGACAGTGGCATCGGCCATGCCGATCTCGTCGATGGTCTGGAAAGTGGCCCGGATCAGCTGTTCGCGCCGTACCGGTTCCACGCCTTTCTTCGGCATTGTCTCTCCACGGTTTGCGACCCGAAGGATCGGGCTGCCCGCCATTATGCTTTTTATTGATTGAACGTTCAATCAATAAACCCTAGGATGCGCTCGCGCCCCACGCCATGGGCCCGGTTTACCGGTCCGGCCCCGCCCATGTGCTCCCTCGGACTTGATGAGACGACCCCATGTCTTCCCTGGCTCATCCCAAGCGTTCGCCCCTGCGCTTGAACCGTTTTGTCTTCCTCAGCTCCTCGGTGTCGATCGGCATCCTCGGGCTGCTCACCGTTCTCTATCCCGAAGGCAGCGAGCACTGGCTGCAATGGGCGCAGGCCGAAGTGTCGGCCGCGTTCGGCTGGTGGTACATGCTGCTGATCGTGCTGTGCCTGGGCTTCGTGCTGTGGCTGGCGTTTTCGCCGTACGGCCGCATCCGCCTGGGCCACAACGAGGAATCACCGGCCTTCGGCTATGTCGCCTGGGTTTCGATGCTGTTCTCGGCCGGGATCGGCATCGCGCTGCTGTACTACGGCGCCTACGAGCCGCTGGATCATTTCCTCAATCCACCCGGGCAGCCCGGCGGCACCGTGGCCGCCGGCCGTGAAGCGATGGTGCTGACCTTCCTGCACTGGGGCCTGCATGGCTGGGCGCTGTATGCGCTGGTCGGCGTGGCACTGGGCTATTTCGCCTATCGCCGGGACCTGCCGCTGGCGCTGCGCTCTGCGTTGTACCCGGTCTTCGGTGAGCGCATCCACGGCCGCATCGGCGACATGGTCGATGGCTTCGGCATCCTGGCCACGCTGATCTCGATGGTGACCAACCTCGGCATCGGCGCCCTGGTGGTACAGTCCGGCCTGGTCTACCTGTTCCACATCCCGGATACGCCGCAGGTGCTGGTGGTGATCGTGCTGGTGATGATGGTCGTGGCCACCATCGGCGTGGTGGCCGGCGTGGAAAAGGGCATTGCCTGGCTGTCCAACCTCAACGTGCGCCTGCTGTGTGGCCTGCTGCTGTTCGTGCTGGTCACCGGCCCGACCCTGCACCTGTTCGACGGCCTGATCCAGAACACCGGCGATTACCTCGGCGCGTTCGTGCGCAAGAGCTTCGACATGTACCTCAACGACCCCAAGGGCCGTGAGTGGATGGGTTCGTGGACGCTGTTCTACTGGGCGTGGTGGATCGCCTGGGCGCCGTTCGTCGGCCTTTTCGTGGCGCGCATCTCGCGTGGCCGCACCATCCGCGAAGTGATCATGGGCGTGCTGCTGATTCCGCTCGGCTTCACCCTGGCCTGGCTGTCGATCTTCGGCAATACCGCCATCGACCTGGTGCTCAACCATGGCCAGGCGATCCTGGGTGACGTGGCCCAGCATGATGCAGCGATGACCTTGTTCAAGCTGCTGGAATACCTGCCTGCGGCGCCGTACGTGGCCGGTGCTGCGGTGGTGATCGGCTTCGTGCTGTTCCTGACCCCGGTCGACTCGGGCACGCTGATGATCGCCAACCTGTGCACCCGTCGCGTTGACGATGGCGTGGAAGATGGCCATGACGCGCCGATCTGGCTGCGCGTGTTCTGGGCCGCCGGCATCACCGTGGCCAGCGTCGGCCTGCTGCTGGCCGGCAACTTCAGCGCGATGCAGACGGCGGTGGTGCTGTGCGGCCTGCCGTTCTCGTTCACCCTGGCGTTCTACATGTGGGGCCTGTTGAAGGCCCTGCGTACCGACCCGGACGCACCACGCCGGTGAGCGCTTCTGTAGAGCCGAGCCCATGCTCGGCTGCTGTTGGCGCAGAACCAGCCGAGCGCAGGCTCGGCTCTACAGCAACCTGGGCTATCGCTTCAAGCGCGGATCCGCCAGCTGCGCTTCGTCCCAGCCACGGCGCACGGCGTTGCGTGCCTGCGCCCAGTCCAGGCGACTGCGGCCACGTTCGCTGGCCCAGCGCGATTCCAGTTCGCGCTCCACTTCCTCGTAGGCGCGGATCATGTCCTGCGCGCGCGCGGCATGGCCGATCCGGTAGGCCGGCTCGTAGTCCTCGAAGAACAGTTGGTCGTCGTAGTACGGCTCGGCGGTGTAGCGCTCGCGCCAATAGTCGCTGACCGCATCGCGCGGCGTGCTGTCGTCCGGTACGCGGCCGGGAATCTGGTACTCGGTCATGAAAAGGCTCCGTTGTGGACGAAGCCTGATCGTGCCTGCGTGGCGGTTAACGGTCCGGTCCGACAGCGTGATCGCCAGATCAATCCGCCAGGCATGGCCCGGCGCTCCGTTCACCCGGCGTCCGCATCCTTGCGCGGCAGCGTGTAGATCACCGCGCCAATGACGAACGCGACCAGTGCAGCGGCGATGTTCTGCCAGCTGGCACTGGCGAACAGGGCCAGGCACAGCAGCAGCGCCAGTACCGGAATCAGCGGGCCACCGGGCAGCTTCAACGCGCCTGGGCGATCCGCGTAGCGCTTGGCCAGCACCAGGACGGCGGCAGCGGTGCCGATGTAGGCGAACAGGCGCGTGGTCATCGACAGCAGGGCGAGCTGCACGAACGAACCGGACAGCGCCAGTCCGAGCGCGATCAGGCCCTGGCACAGGATCGATGCGGCCGGCGTATGGAAGCGCGGATGCACCTGTGCCAGGATCTTCGGGCCGTAACCATCGCGGGCCAGTGCGAACAGGAATCGCGGGCCCATCATCATCGTGTTGCTGTTGGTACCCAGGATGGAGATGGTCGCGCCGATGGTGAGGATCAGCGCCAGGGCCTCGCCGCCGAAACCGGCTGCGGCGTCGGCCAGCGGCGTGGCCGAGCTGGCCAGGCCGGCCAGCGTACCCTGCGCCACCACCTGCACCGCGCCATAGATGACGGTGACAGTGATGATCATGGTGATCAGCGCGAACGGAATATCGCGGCGTGGATTGCGGTACTCGCCGGCCGCGGCCGGGATGTTCTCGAAGCCGGCGTAGGCGTACAGCAGCAGCAGGGCGGCCTCGCCCATCCGTTGCAGGTCATGCGGGTCCGGGCGCTGGCCGGAGAAGGCCAGCTGTGGATCGATATAGAACGCGCCGATGGCCACGAACAGCAGCAGCGGCAGCATCTTGCCGATCACCAGCACCACGCCGGTGCGCGCGGCCGAGCGCACGCCGATGATGTTGACGCCGGTCAGGAAGCCCAGCGACACCACGATCACCGCGATGCGACCCATGCCGGCGCCGGCCCACGGCCAGAAGCGCGCGACCGCATCGGCCAGCGCGTTGCTCAATGCGGCCGCCGAGCTGATGCGGGTCAGCCAGATCATCCAGCCGATCTCGAACCCTGCGAAGCGGCCGAAGGCCTCGCGTGCGTAGAGGTAGCTGCCACCGGGTTCATCGAAGTAGCTGGCGGCCTGCGCGTAGCACAGCACCAGCAGCGCGACGACGATGCCAGCGGCGACCACGCCCCACAGGCTGAAGGGGCCGAGCAGGGCAACGGTGGCGGCCGGCAGCAGGTAGATACCGCTACCGATCACATCGTTGATCGACAGGCCGACGATCTGCCAGCGGCTGACCGCGCGCTGCAGCTGTGGTTCGTCCGGCGCGCTCAACGGGCGTCTCCGCTCAGCGCGGGCAGCTGCCACTGCACCTGCAGTCGCTGGTACTCGGTGCGCGGCAGCAGCACGAAGCGCGGCGTATCCTGCGGCCGCAGCCAGTCCAGCAGCGCCTGCATGCGCGCTTGTGGCATGGCGGTACAGCCGGCGGTGGCCTCCCCGGGCGTGCGCCACAGATGGGCGAAGATGCAGCTGCCCTTGCCGGGCTGGTTGTCCGGGTTGTGGGCGATGACGAAGCCCTCCCGGTAGCGCACGTCGCCCTTGTTGTGCAGATCCAGCCGCATCGGCTCGGTGGAGCCCTTGATCGCTGCACTGCCGACTTTCTTCTCATCGACGATGCGGTTGTAGAACGGCGAACCGGGCACGTCCATGCAGTAGCTGCTGTCCAGCATCGGCTGGTAAGGCATTGCGGTGCCGGGGCGTGTGACGGCATAGCCGAACGCACTGCCGAGCGCGAATATGCCGGCCGGGCTGCGACCGTCTCCTTCCTGCTTCTGCGGGCCATCGGCCTGTGCCGGATGCAGGCCCAGGCCCCAGGCGCTGCCGGTACGGCCGAGCGCCACCGGGAACGCCTGTCCGTGCGTGTGCCAGCCCTTGCCATCGCGCACATAGGCCTGCAGCTGCCCTTGGGTACTGTCCCAGCCATCGCTGGTGACCACGATCAGCTGGCGCGCGCCATCCAGCGGCGCCGCGTGAACGGACACCGTCGCAGCAAGCAGCAGCGCAGCGGTAGCGAGGCGAACCAGCGATTTCATCAACAGGTGCTCCGGTCAGGAATCCAGCAGGTGGTCGATCCGCTCCAGGTTTACCGCCAGCTGCTGCTGGCGGTCCGGATTGGTGTGGCAGAGCAGCACGAACAGGAAATCGAGCAGGGCGTGCATGGCGCTACGGTACAGCAGCTGCGCGACCTGCGGCGTGCGGTCGTGCGCGCAGACCGCCAGTGCCGCATCAGCATGTGCGCGCAGCGGGTTGGCAGTGTGGCGGGTAATGGAAATCACCTTGCCACCCATGTCCTGGAACTGCCGCGACAGCTGCGAAAGCTGCGGCAGGTTGCCGAATTCGGAGAACACCAGCAGCACATCGCCGGGGCGTGCGGCCGACAGGTTGGCCAGCATCAGGATCGGGTCGGTGTGCGGCACGACCAGCAGGCCGAGCAGCGACAGCCGCATGGCGAACTCGCGGGCGAACAGGCCGTCGTCACCCAGGCCATGGACGAACAGCTTGGGTGCGCCGTCGAGCAGCTGCACGATGCGCTCGATCTCCTCGCGTGGATTGGCCTGGCGTGTTTCCTCCTCGGCCTGCGCCTTGCTGCGGCGCAGGGCCTCGCCCAGGCGCAGGTAGTCATCGCCGCTGTCGGGTTCGCTGGGCACCTGTTGTGGATCGGCACCGGCGCGGGCCACGTCCTGGCCGATCGAGTACTTCAGGTCCGGGTAGCCCTTGAAGCCGAGCTTCTGGCTGAACTTCACCACGCTGGACTGGCTGATGCCCAGCGCACTGGCCAGCTGCTGCGATGAGTAGTCGCGCAGCAGGTGGGCGTTGTCGAGGATGAAGTCGGCGATGCGGCGCTCGATGGCAGACATCTGCCCGCGCTCGGTGCGGATCTTCAGCAGGGGCGGCATGCGGGGTGTCCGGGCATGTGTGGGCGTGTTGCGGCTGGCAGCGTAGAGCGTGTCATGGAATGGGTCGAGCGGGTTCCAGCCTCGAAGAGGTTACGGAGCGCAGTTGTTGCTTTTGAAGTTGAGTCCGCCTTCAAGCGAGCCGAGCACCGCAGGTCCGGCGAGGGCGAAGAGGCGCGGGTGTCCGAGCGTAGCGAGTTCCCGCGGCGTCCCTCGACGGGCCGAGGAGCGCAGGGAACCGGTGCGTAGCACCGGCTCGCGGTCGGCGGAGTGTTTCTTTTGGTTACTTTTCTTTTCGCGAAAAGAAAAATAACGCCCGACCCAACGTCAGTGGCACGCCAGGCCAACCGCAAGGCAGAAATCACCCCAGCATCTCCAGCCCACGCACTTCGGTGATACCCAGCCCCGGCACGTCGCTGATGCTGATCTCCGATTCGTTGAAATGCACGCCGCCGCTGACCGGATCGAACTGGCCCAGCGAGGGACCGTCGAGGTCGACCTTGGTGATCACATCGCTCTTGGCCACGGCCAGGTGCACGGCCGCGGCCACGCTGATGCTCGATTCGATCATGCAGCCGATCATGCACGGCACGCCGTAGATGCCGGCGATGTCGGCGATGCGGATCGCGTTGGACAGGCCGCCGGTCTTCATCAGCTTGATGTTGATGATGTCGGCCGCGCGCTGCTGGATCAGGTCCATCACCTGGCTCGGGCTGAACACGCTCTCGTCGGCCATGACCGGCGTGTTGACGCGGTCGGTGACGTACTTCAGGCCGCTGATGTCGGCGGCCTTCACCGGCTGCTCCAGCAGCTCCAGTACCACGCCGGCTTCCTCCAGCGTGCGCATCGCATGCACCGCCTGCTTGGCGGTCCAGCCCTGGTTGGCGTCCAGGCGCAGCAGGGCGCGGCCCTCCACGGCGGCGTGGATTGCCTTGACCCGTTCGATGTCCAGTCCGATGTCCTTGCCGACCTTGATCTTCAACGACTCGAAGCCGCGTTCGATCGCCGACAACGAATCGGCCACCATCTTGTCGATGTAGTCCACGCTGATGGTGATGTCAGTGGTGATCACCGGGTCGCCGCCACCGAGCATCTGGTACAGCGGGGCACCGTGCAGCTGCGCCCACAGGTCGTACAGCGCGATCTCCACCGCGGCCTTGGCGCTGGTGTTGCGCTCCATCGCGGTCTGCACCAGCGTGCACAGGTGGTTGAGGTTGACCACGTCCTGGCCGATCAGGCGCGGGGCGATGAAGTGGCGGATCGCTTCGATGATCGAGCCGTGCGTATCGCCGGTGATCACTGCGGTGGCCGGGGCTTCACCATAGCCGGTGTTGCCGCTGTCGGTGCGGATCAGCACCACCACGTCTTCCACGGTCTCCACCGTGCGCAGCGCGGTCTTGAACGGTGTCTTCAACGGCACGCGCAGCATGCCCAGTTCGATGGCGGTGATCTTCATTCAGGAGTCTTGGCCCGCAGGCGCTGGATGTTGGTGATGCGGTCGATGTAGCGGACGGTGTCGCTGGCCATCATCGGCTCCAGCGGCGTGACCGAAACACCATTGAGATGGGCCTGCACGCGTTTGCCGTCGGTACCGAACCAGCTGCCGCCCGCCGTATCGTGGATGACCCAGGTGCGGCCGTCGACGTGGCCGATGGCCATCATCACATGACCGGGAATGTAGACCAGGTCGCCCACCTTCAGGCTGGCGACGGCACGGTCGCGCACCGCCTTGCCGTCCTTGCCGGTGAACGGCAGGCGGTCCAGCGCCGGACTGACCGCCTGCGCGCTGGTATTGCGCGGCAGCAGCACGCCAAAGCTGCGGTAGATCTCGGAGACGAAACCGCTGCAGTCGCGGGTGTCGTAGTCGTGGCCCCAGCCGTAGCGTTCGCCGAGGAACTTGAAGCCCTGCTGCAGCAACAGGCGCGGGGTCAGCGGCAGGTAATCGGCGGCGGTGTCCTGCGAGCGCGGCAGCAGCGCCGGCACCAGCTTCAATCGGCCATCGGCCTCGCGTACCGGCAACTGCACCACCCACGAGGCGTGGGCCTGCTGGCCGTTCACCGGCTCTGACGCGGGCCAGTCGGCCAGCACCGGCAGGCGCACGCCCATGTCCAGCTGCAGGCGCGAGACGCGCGGCTCCTCCGGGGTATGGGCGGTCTGCGCGGTGGCGCCGGTGACGATCCGGTACGGTCCCTTCGCGCCGTAGCCGAGCACCGTGGCCTTGTCGCCGCTGGCGATGGCGTCGGCTTCGATCCACGCGCTGTAGCGCTCGCTGTGCACGAACAGCCAACGGCCATCGGTACTGCGATGGACCACGGCCACCTTGTCGCCGGGGAACAGTGCCGATTCCTGGAAGCGGTCGATGTCGGTGTCACCGACGGTGCTGAAGACGCGCTCGCGGGTGGGGAAGGTGCGCAGCGCCGCACGCTTCACCACCAGCCCATACTGCGGTGCCACCTGTGTGGGAATCGCATCGAGGCCGAGGTTGGCTTCGATAGTGCTGCGCAGCGCGGGTGCGATCGCCTGGCCCTTGTCGTTGTAGAGGGCGCGGGTGGGCCAGCTCGACAGCGCGGTGATGCTGGCGCGAACCGTCGCCGCATCAAGCTGGGCGGGCAGTGTGGCGATGTCCTGGATGTGGCTGTCCTGCGCCCGCATGCGCGCGTTCTGTGCTTCGATCTGCGCGCGATCCAGAATCGGCGCGTCGGCGTTGTCCAAGCGCGCGGCCCAGTACTGCGGGGTCAGATAGGCCTCGTGCAGGCCGATCACATAGGGCAGCGGCGCACCCGGGTCGGGCGGTGGGGCCGCCTGTGCAAAGGCCGGGGCGGCCAGCAGGCACAGGGCCAGGGTCAAGCGGCGCGGCCAATGCCGGTGCCGTTCGCGGAAAGCCAGGCTCATGCGGTGTACACCCTCCTCGAATGCCTGTTGGAATATTTATTCCTTTTGGCCCCGAAAGCAAGAATAAATTATTGACCAACATCCCGGCCCGTGTTACACAGCCGTTACCACCCGCGCTGGGGAAGTGTCGCTGTGGATCCTGCCGTTCGCAAACCGCGTCTGACTGCCGCCGCCGGCCTGGGTGCCGTGTTGCTGCTGTGGGTGTCGGCCACGCACGCAGCAGGCGAGCGCAGCAGCCAGCAGCAGGCGCGTCAGGCGCAGGTGATCGACCTGATCGACAGCGGCCGTTTCCGCGACGCCGACGCGCTGCTGGCCACTACACCCGCCGCCACTGACGAAGCGTTCCAGCGCGAGCGCATGCGCCGCATCCGCCTGGATTTCGCCCTCGACGAAAACGCCGCCAAGGACGCCGTACGGCGCGGCATTCCCGATCTGACCGACGAGGAATTTGCGCGCTGGGACCAACTCGGCCTGATCGAGCATCTCGATATCGATGGCGAGCGTTGGTACTTCAAGCGCGCACCCTCGAACCTGTTCCTGCTCAGCGACGAAGCACGCGCGCGTCGCCGCGCGGATGCACCGATGCCGCCTCCGGGCCCCAACGAAGTGCTCAATGCCCACCACGCAGGCGTGGTTGCTGCGGCCGAACAGAGTGGCCAGGCGTCGGTTCTGCCGCAGCGCTATGAATTCACCCAGTCGCTCACGGTGAAAGCCGATGTGGTGCCCGCCGGTGAAACGATCCGCGCGTGGATTCCGTACCCGCGCGAGATCCCCGGCCAGCAGGAGCAGGTGCAATGGCTGGGCAGCACCCCGGGCAAGGCGCGCGTGGCTCCGGCCCATACCCAGCAACGCACCGCCTACCTCGAAGCCAAAGTGGTTGCCGGGCAGCCGACCCGCTTCGAGATCCGCTACGCGGTCACGATCTTCGCCCGGCATACCGCGATCGATCCGGCCAGGGTGCAAGCCACACCGGAAGATTCCTCGTTGAAGCCCTACCTGGCCGAGCAGCTGCCGCATGTGCGCTTCACCCCTGCGCTGAAGCTGTTCTCCGACCAGGTGCTGCAGGGTGAAACGCGCCCGTATGAAGTGGTGCGCAGGCTGTTTGCTGCGGTCGATCGCATTCCCTGGGCCGGTGCGCGCGAATATTCCACGCTCAGCAACATCAGCGATTACGCGCTGCGGGCCGGCCATGCCGACTGCGGGCAGCAGACCCTGCTGCTGATCGCGCTGCTGCGCATGAACGGTATTCCTGCACGCTGGCAGTCGGGCATGGTGTTCTCCGGCGACGGCAGCGGCTACAACAACCTGCATGACTGGGGGCAGGTCTACCTGGCGCCGTATGGCTGGTTGCCGATGGACGTGACCACCGGCGCACTGGCCAGTGATGTGCCGGCCCTCCGTGACTTCTATCTGGGTGGCCTCGATGGCTACCGCATCGCCTTCAACGACGATTTCGGCCAGCCCTTCGTGCCGGCCAAGCAGCACTTCCGCTCGGAAACGGTCGACTCGCAGCGCGGCGAGGCCGAGTGGGCAGGCGGCAACCTGTACTTCGACCAATGGAGCTACGACTTCCAGTGGCGGGTACTGCCAGCCAGGCAACGCTAGCGCGACACATCGCATTCCACACCATTCAATTCTTGCAGGAGAGAGCAGGGGATGAAGGCTTACAGCATCAAGCGGGCGGCATTGTGCGTCGCCCTTGGGGCGTGTCTGGGCATGATCGCGCCCAGCGCATTCGCACAGGATGGTTCAGTGGTTGGCCGGCTGGTCAGCGATGCCGGCCAGGTACCGGCCGGTGCCACGGTGACCGTACGCAATCCGGCAACGGGCTTCGTGCGCTCCGTGCAGGCCGAAGCCAACGGCAGCTACCGCATTCCGTTGCTGCCGGTGGGCACCTATGAGATGGAGGTCGGCTTGCCGGGTGGTGGCGCCAGCCTTGTCGGCCAGGTAACGGTCAGTCTCGGCAGCGCAACTACGGTGAACGTGCCGCTCGGCGCGGTCAGCACGCTGGGCACGGTTGAAGTACGGGCACCGCAGGTAGTGTCGATGGTGGATGTGAAGTCCACCGAGTCGGCCACCAACATCACCCGCGAGGAGCTCTCGCGCCTGCCGGTGGACCGTGACATCACCGCCGTGGCGCTGCTGGCGCCGGGTGCGGTGAAGGGCAAGGGCTCGCTGGGTGGCCAAGGCATTTCCTTCGGGGGTTCGTCGGTGGCCGAGAACACCGTCTATATCAATGGCCTGAACGTCACCGACTTCTACAACCGGGTCGGCTTCTCGTCGGTACCGTTTTCGTTCTACCAGGAATTCCAGGTCAAGACCGGCGGCTACTCGGTGGAGTTCGGGCGCAGCACCGGCGGTGTCATCAACGCGGTGACCCGCTCGGGCAGCAATGATTTCAAGGCCGGCGCCGAGCTGGTGTTCGAGCCGCGCGCGTGGCAGTCGCAGGCCCGCGACCGCTACGACGGCAACGGCAGCCGCTACATCACCGCCAGCCGCGACGACTACAGCCGCAGCGCGCTGAATGTGTTCGCTTCCGGTGCGCTGGTGCAGGATCGACTGTTCTTCTTCGGAATGTACGAGGCGCGCGACTACCGCCCGACCTCGACCAACGACGCCGGTACGCGCCTGAGCCAGGGCAAGGCTGATGACCCGTTCTGGGGCGGCAAGATCGACTGGCAGATCACCGACAACCAGATGCTGTCGCTGTTCGGTTTCTCGGACAAGAGCAAGACGCTCACCGATGTCTACGCCTACGACTACGCCACTGGGCAGACGGTGGGCGAGCGCAGCAACCAGATCTACAACACGGTGGGCGGCAAGAACTGGTCCGGCACCTACAGCTGGCAGGTGAACAACGACCTGACCATGAAACTGATGTATGGCGAGAACAAGCGCAACCGTGTGCAGAGCTCGTTGATGGACCAGAACTGCAACCGCGTGTTCGACAACCGAACCGCCAGCCAGGGCGTGCCGCCCTCGCTGCAGGGTGATCGCAGCTGCACCAGCAGTTCGCAGCTCGAATCCGCATTGGACACCCGCAAGGCCGCGCGCGCCGATTTCGAATGGACGCTGGGCAACCACCTGCTTCGCTTCGGCCTGGATCGGGAGGAGAACACGTCCGACTACAGTCGCGCCTATCCCGGGCCGGGCGGCCTGCGCTACGACATCTACGCCCGCACGCCCGGCAGCTCGCTCAACGGCGGTGTCGTGCCGGCCAGCGGTCTGGTGGCGCGCACCCGTCGCTATGAAGTGGAGGGTGCATTCGAGACGATCAACTCGGCCTACTACCTGGAAGACAACTGGCAAGTGACGCCGAACCTCCTGCTGAACATGGGTCTGCGCCTGGAAGCCTTTGACAACAAGGGTGGCGACGGCAGCAGCTACATCAAGATCGACGACATGCTGGCCCCGCGCCTGGGCTTTTCCTGGGACGTGCGCGGCGATGGCACGACCAAGGTCTTCGGCAACCTGGGCCGCTACTTCCTGCCGGTTGCCAACGTCATCAACATCAAGCAGGCCGGTGGCTTCCTCGACGAGCGGACCTGGTATGAGTTCCTCGGCTACAGCGGCGCAGCCAACAACATCCCGAACCTGGGCGCGCAGATCGGCCCGGTGGACAACTCGCAGGGCGACGGCAGCGTGCCGGACCTGCGTGCCGAAGTTAACCGGGACATGGACCCGGTGTACCAGGACGAGGCGATCCTCGGCTTCCAGCAGATGATCAACGAAGCCTGGTCGGTCGGTGCCAGCGTGACCTATCGCCGGCTGCACAACGCCATCGATGACATGAACATCACCGCGACCGGGCAATGTGGTGCCATCGACGGGGTGTGGATCATGGGCAATCCGGGCCGCACCAACACCGTATGGGGTGACACCAACTGTGACGGCAGCAACGATGGCTGGATCAGCATCGATACGTCGAAGGAAGGCTGGGCGCTGTACGACGACAACGGCAACTACGTCGGCCAGCGCGGCTGGGTGAAGCCCAAGCGTGACTACAAGGCACTGGAGCTGCAAGTCGACCGGGCCTGGGACGGCAAGTGGGGCTTCAACGCGTCCTACACCCTCGCATACGGCCGCGGCAATGCAGAAGGCCCGGTCAACTCCGATACCGACTTCGCCGATGCCGGGCGTACCGAGAACTTCGACAATCCGTGGGTGAACTACCGCGGCTACGGCTATCTGGCCAACGACCGCCGACACCAGTTCAAGTTCCGTGGCAGCTATGCATTGACCGAGAACCTGAGCGTAGCCGCTACGCTGGGCGTGCAGTCGGGCAGCCCGATCACGCGCTTCGGCGCCGGTAATCCATTCGACGCCACCGATTTCCACAGCTACTACGTGTGCGTGTCCAACTGCCAGGCCACGGTGCCCTCCGAACGCGTGTTCGTGCATTCCCCGCGCGGTGGCGATGGCCGCACGCCGTGGACCTACGACCTGGACGTGAGCGTGTCGTACAAGGTGCCGATCCCCACCGACCTGCGTCTCAAGCTGGCGGTGTACAACGTGCTCAACCAGCAGCGCGTGGTGACCGTGGATCAGGACTACGAACCGCAGGACAGCATCGGTACGCCGAATCCGCTGTACCGCTACGGTACCGGGTTCCAGTCGCCGCGTTATGCGCAGCTGACCGTCACATGGGCCTACTGAGACCCGCCCAGCACGCTCGACGCTGCATCTGCGTGGCCGTGTTGGCGGTGTTTCCGGTTGCGGCGGCGCAGACCAGCGCGACCGCCTCGATCGATGCCGACGTCGCGGCCGTGGTCCAGCACGAGCACCTGCCCGGGCTGGCCATGGCGGTGGTCGAGCAGGGGCGTGTGGTGTATCAGCATGCCGAGGGCGCGCGCGGCGACGGCGGCCGCATCGACCAGGACACGCTGTTCAAGATCGCCTCCAACAGCAAGGCGATGACCGCCGCGCTGCTGGCGCGGCTGGTGCAGCAGGGCAAGCTGCGCTGGGAGGATCCGGTGCGGCGGCATCTACCGGGCTTCCGCATGCACGATGCGTGGGTGGGCGAGCAGATGCAGGTGCGCGACCTGCTGATCCACAACAGCGGTCTCGGCCTGGGCGCCGGTGACCTGATGCTGTGGCCGGAGCCGAACGCGTTCACCCGTGCCGACATCATCGCGGGGCTGGCGCACCTGAAGCCGGTCAGCAGTTTCCGCAGCCGCTACGCCTACGACAACCTGATGTACGTGGTGGCCGGCGAACTGGCCGCTGCGACGGGTGGCAAACCGTATGACCAGTTGATGCGCGAGCAGGTGTTCGAGCCGCTGGGCATGACCCGCTGCCAAGTGGGGACGTGGTCGGTGAAGCGGGTCGGCAACGTGGCGCAGCCACATGCCTGGCGTGGCGACCACAATACGGTGGTGAACGCCGATGGTGCGATCAGCCCGGACCTGCCGTCGATGGCCGCCGGCGGCATCCGTTGTTCGCTGCGGGACATGACGCGCTGGATGCAGGTGCTGCTCGATCCCGGCCTGGCACCTGGCTGGTTGGATGCTGAGCAGCGCCGTACGCTGTGGACCCTGCACATGCCGATGCCGCTGGGTGAACGCCAGCGGCGTTGGGACAACGCGCATTTCTACGGCTACGGCTATGGCTGGCGCGTGTCGGACATGGATGGGCAGTGGAAGGTGGCGCACACCGGCACATTGTCGGGCATGTACTCGTCGCTGGCGCTGCTGCCTGAGCGCAAGGTGGGTGTGGTAATGCTGATCAACGGTGAAGGCGAGGATGCGCGCATCGCATTGATGCAGACCGCACTGAAGCGCTTCACCGCCCCCGATGAGGCGCGTCCGGCGCTGGCGTATCTGGCCGAACTGAAGGCTGACCAGGCCATGCGAGCGGCAGGCGGCCATCAGCGGCCGGCGACGTCGCAGGCACGGCCGACATCGGACGCCGATCTGCCGCGTTGGCAGGGCCGCTACACCGATCCGTGGCTGGGGCCGGCCTCGCTGTGCCCGGGCAAGGACGGCCTGCGCTTCAGCGTGGACAAGTCACCCCGGCTGGAAGCGGCTGTGCTGCAGCTGCAGGGGCGCTGGCTGCTGCGCTGGGATACGCTGGGCGAAGACGCGCAGGCGTGGCTGCAGCCGGGTGAAGGCCTGGCACCGACACTGGACCTGCGCGCCATCGATCCGGACATCGACTTCAGCTATGACTTCCAGGACCTGCATTTCACTCGTACTGGCGATTGCCCTGACAGCGACCACCAGCGCCGCTGAGCCACCGCGCGTTTCACCGGCCACCGACGCGGCCAGCGCCGGGCTGGTGGAGATCCGTACGTTGTCGCCGCGCATCGACCTGGACATCCGCTATGCGGGCGCCAACAACTTCACCGGCGCGCGCGTGCCCGGCTACGAGGCGCCTTCGTGCTACCTGCTGGCGCCGGTGGCGAAGGCGCTGGCCGAGGTGGAACAGGACCTGCGCGCCGATGGCTTCGGCCTGCGCCTCTACGACTGCTACCGGCCGGTGCGTTCGGTGCAGGCCTTCATGGCCTGGGTGAACGATCCGCGCGAGCTCTCGCGCAAGGCACAGCAGTATCCGGACCTGGACAAGCCGCGCCTGCTGGCCGATGGCTACATCGCCGAACGCTCCGGCCACAGCCGCGGTGCCACGGTGGATCTGGGCCTGCTGGATTGCCGAAGCGGTGCATGTGCGCCGTTGGACATGGGCACTGACTTCGACTTCTTCGGGCCACGTGCGCATACGCAGACGAGCGGGCTGAGTGAGACGCAGCAGGCGAACCGGCGGCAACTGGTGCAGGCAATGGCACGGCGTGGTTTCGTGAACTATCCGCAGGAGTGGTGGCACTACACGTTCCAGCCGGAACCGGATCCCGGCTCCGCGTACGACGTCCCGGTACGGTAGGGGTGTCGGCAGGGCTGCGCCCTGCACCCGCGGTAGTGCCGGCCGCTGGCCGGCAACATCAGACGCAACAGCAACAGCGTGCGTTCCGTGGGTTGGTTGGGCGGTGCCGGAGTGCGGGGACGCCGTAAATCCGTCCATGGAGGCTTGGCAGCCGCATCCATGCGGCTGACTGATCTGGCCCCCTGAAAACGGACGCCATGAAGCCGTTTCAGGCGGCAGCCCGGAGCTGCCGGGCGTAGTTGTTAGGCGAGTGGTAGCCCAGCGCC
>NZ_JBHHMJ010000172.1:0-6161 GCF_042136455.1 Stenotrophomonas sp. 3diitr2024 | reverse complement strand
TTCTCGATGCGGCCCTGCGCGTTGGCAGCCTGGTAATCGAACAGTGCCATGCAGGCCTCAATCGTCGCCGGTGACGCGCAGGATCTCTTCCAGCGTGGTCACCCCGCTGTCGACCCAGCGCTGGCCGTCCTGCCGAAGGTTCATGAGGTTGCCGGTGCATGGGGTCAGATCCCTTTTCCACAGGAAAAGGGATCTGACCCCGAGCCGGTCAATCGCCGTCGGTTTCGTCCGGGTGGGCCTTCCAGTAGCCGGTGGAACGAATCCAGTCGCGCGGCACGCCCAGGTGGCCTTCGATGAACTTGCGCATCATCCGTGCGCGGCGCGATTCGGTGGCGATCCAGTAGAAGACATCGCCGTCCGGGGCCTCGAAGTCGGTCAGCATGTCTTCCAGCAGCGTACTGCTGGCCGCCGGGAAGCCGTTGCGCTCCAGCCAGTGGATGCGCACGTTCTCGTACTGCGGCAGGTCCTGGCGCTCGGTCTCGTCGCGCACTTCGATGAAGGCCTGCACCTCGGCACTGTCCGGCAGCACGTCCAGCCAGCGGGCGATGGCCGGCAGTGCGGTTTCATCGCCGATCAGCACGTAGGCGTCGTAAGTGTCGGCCACCACGAACGAGCCGCGCGGGCCGCCGATCACCAGCATGTCGCCCGGCTGTGCGCGTTCGGCCCACGGCCCGGCCACGCCCTGGTCGTGCAGCACGAAGTCGATGGCCAGCTCGCCGGCTTCGTGGTCCCACCAGCGCGGGGTGTAGTCGCGCGAGGGCGAAGGCACCTTGCCTTCCGGGTAGCTGCGGCCTTCGGCGGTCAGCACCGGCAGCACCATCTCGCCCGCAGCGTTGGGGAAGAACAGCTTGATGTGGTCGTCGGCGCCGGGCGAATCGAAGCCGGCCAGGTCGTCGCCACCCAGCACCACGCGGCGCATGTGCGGGGTGACCTCTTCAGTGCGCAGCACGGTCAGTTCACGGAAGCGCACATCCAGGCGCAGGCGCGTGTTGTTGTGTTCGGTCATGGGGGTTACCTGTAAAGGTGTCGCGCGGGCGCGCGGCGTAGGGGAGACCTGGCTGGCGTCAGTCTGGCTGGGTCGTTGAAATCGGTGGTTGCTCGCTACCGACCGTACCGTTGAGCAGGGCCGAGGCCCGCGTCAGCAGCGCCGCCACTTCGTCCGCCTCGCCCTCGGCCCAGCGGCCGTGGTGATGCACCAGCGCCCGCTTGAACTCGCGCAGGGCAGTGGCCAGCGGCGGCGGCAGCGAGGCCTTGGTGATCTCGCGGGCACGGTCGAAGGCACGTCGCTGCGCCAGGCGTACCTGGGTGCGCTGCACCTTCAGCTCGAACTCGCCGGCAGCGGTGATGCGGAAGATCCGCTTGCCATCCACTTCCTCGGCCTCGATCCAGCCGGCCTGCTCGAAGCTGGCCAGCAGCGGGTACATGGTGCCGGCGCTGGGCGTGTAGGCCTGCATGAACTGGTTGCTGATCAGCTGCATCAGCTCGTAACCATGGCGCGGCTGCTCGCCGATCAGGGCCAGCACCAGCAGGCGCAGGTCGCCGCGGCTGAGGACGCGCGGCTGGCCGTTGCGGCGCGGCACATCCGGATCGGTGGAACGGGCTCTGGCAGAAGCGGTACGGCTCATTTCGATATATCGGTAAACGAGTATGCAAACGATATATCGATATGTCGAAAGCGACAACATCCGATCCGGCCACAAGCAGGTGCAATTTGGGCCACGGACCTTCGTGCGCACAGCAAAAGGGGCGCCCCCTGCGAGGCGCCCCGGCGATGCTGTGGAAGGGAGCAGGGCCATCGGGCCCATCACTCGCGACCCACCCTGGGCCCGCGACTGGCAGCGATCCAGAGGCAGGTGCGACATGTTGTCGCCGGTTCAGAACCGCTGCCCGGCGCCCACCTACGGCGGTTCCGGAGTTGCCCTACAACCGTCATCGGCAGCAGTAACACTGCGTCCTGCGCATGGGCGCAGCGGCCGCAAGCGACAGCCCGCGCCGCCGCCAAGGCCCGCCGCAGGGCCATCAGCGGGCCCGGCAAGCCCCTTGCGGACACTGGCCGGTTGCATCCATACGCCTGCGTAGCCAAGTGACGAAAGCCCTTGGTGCGCTACACTTTGCGGTCTAGAAATCTATACAACAGTCGCGCGCGTGCGTGCGGTTATGGGAGCGCTAATGAACTGGTTGAACGAGGTGCTGAACAACGACCCGAATCCTGTGGAAACCCAGGAGTGGATCGAGTCGTTGAAGGCCGTTATTGATGTCGAGGGCTCCGAGCGCGCGCATCAGCTGCTGGAAGGCATGGTGGAACTGACCCGTCGTTCGGGCGCCTACCTGCCGTTCTCTCCCACCACCGAATACGTCAACACCATCGAACCGCAGTTCGAGGCCAAGAGCCCGGGCAATGCCGAGCTGGAATGGCGCATCCGTTCGATCATCCGCTGGAACGCGATGGCCACCGTGGTGCGCGCCAACCGCAAGCCGGGTGACCTGGGCGGCCACATCGCCTCGTTCGCCTCCGGCGCCACCCTGTACGACGTGGGCTTCAACCACTTCTGGCGCGCCCCGAGCGAAAACCACCCGGGCGACCTGCTGTTCATCCAGGGCCACAGCGCCCCGGGCATCTACGCACGTTCCTTCCTGGAAGGCCGCATCAGCGAAGAGCAGCTGGACAAGTTCCGCATGGAAGTGGACGGCGGTGGCCTGTCCTCGTACCCGCACCCGTGGCTGATGCCGGACTACTGGCAGACCCCGACCGTGTCGATGGGCCTGGGCCCGCTGGCCGCCATCTACCAGGCGCAGTTCATGCGCTACCTGGAAAACCGTGGCCTGATCGAGAAGTCCGACCGCAAGGTGTGGTGCTTCATCGGCGACGGCGAGAGCGACGAGCCGGAAACCCTGGGTGCCATCGCCCTGGCCGGCCGTGAAGGCCTGGACAACCTGATCTTCGTGGTGAACTGCAACCTGCAGCGCCTGGACGGCCCGGTGCGCGGCAACGGCAAGATCATCCAGGAACTGGAAGGCGTGTTCCGTGGCGGCGGCTGGAACGTGATCAAGCTGCTGTGGGGCGGTTACTGGGATGCCCTGCTGGCCAAGGACACCAACGGCGTCCTGAAGAAGCTGATGATGGAAACCGTTGACGGCGAGTACCAGAACTGCAAGGCCTTCGGCGGCGCGTATACCCGCGAGCATTTCTTCGGCAAGTACCCGGAAACCGCCGCGATGGTGGCCGGCCTGAGCGACGACGACATCTGGCGCCTGAACCGTGGTGGCCACGACCCGCACAAGGTGTACGCCGCCTACCACCAGGCCGTGAACACCAAGGGCATGCCGACCGTCATCCTGGCCAAGACCGTGAAGGGTTACGGCATGGGCAGCGCCGGTGAAGCGCTGAACCCGACCCACCAGACCAAGAAGCTGGACGACGAAGCGGTGCGCCACTTCCGCGACCGCTTCAACATTCCGGTGACCGACGCGCAGCTGGCCGATGGCCAGGTGCCGTTCTACCACCCGGGCCCGGATTCGCCGGAAGTGCAGTACCTGCAGGAACGCCGTGCCGCTCTGGGTGGTTACCTGCCGCAGCGCCGCCGCAAGGCCGACAAGACCTTCGTGGCGCCGAAGCTGGAAGCCTACGAGCGCCTGCTGAAGAGCAGCGGCGAGCGCAGCTACTCCACCACCATGGCCTTCGTGCAGAGCCTGAACATCACCCTGCGCGACAAGGAACTGGGCCCGCACATCGTGCCGATCGTGGCCGACGAAGCCCGTACCTTCGGCATGGAAGGCCTGTTCCGCCAGATCGGCATCTACGCGCCGTTCGGCCAGAAGTACAAGCCGGTCGACGCCGACCAGCTGATGTTCTACCGCGAAGACCAGAGCGGCCAGGTGCTGCAGCAGGGCATCAGCGAGCCGGGTGCGATCAGCTCGTGGATGGCCGCCGGTACCAGCTACTCGGTCAGCAACGTGCCGATGCTGCCGTTCTACATCTACTACAGCATGTTCGGCTTCCAGCGCGTGGGCGACATCGCCTGGCAGGCAGCGGACATGCGTACCCGCGGCTTCCTGCTGGGTGGCACCGCCGGCCGCACCACGCTGAACGGTGAAGGCCTGCAGCACGAAGATGGCTTCAGCCATCTGGTGGCCGGTGGCATTCCGAACGTGCGCAGCTACGACCCGACCTTCGGCTTCGAAGTGACGGTGATCCTGCAGCACGGCACCAAGCGCATGATGGAAGACCAGGTGGACGAGTATTACTACGTCACCCTGATGAACGAGAACTACACCCACCCGGAAATGCCGGAAGGCGCGGCCGAAGGCATCGTCAAGGGCATGTACCTGCTGACCGACGCAGGCAAGCCGAAGAAGGGCGAGCTGCGCGTGCAGCTTTTGGGCTCCGGCACCATCCTGCGCGAAGCCATTGCCGCGGCCGAGCTGCTGGACAAGGACTTCGGCGTGACCGCCGACATCTGGAGCTGCCCGAGCTTCAACGAACTGCGTCGCGATGGTTTCGACGTGGAACGTGCCAACCGCCTGCATCCGGAAGGTGAGCAGCGCAAGGCCTACGTGACCGAGCTGCTGGAAGGTCGCCAGGGCCCGGCGATTGCCGCCACCGACTACGTGCGTGCGTATGCGGACCAGATCCGTGCGTTCGTGCCGATGTCGTACACGGTGCTGGGTACGGATGGTTTCGGTCGTTCGGATACGCGTGCGAACCTGCGCCGGTTCTTTGAGGTGGATCGCTACTACATCGCGCATGCCGCGATTGCGGCGCTGGCGAAGGAAGGGAAGATGACCGCGAAGGATGTGGCTCGGGCGATCAAGCAGTACAAGATTGATCCGGAGAAGGCTAATCCTGTTGGGGTTTGATTGAATCGTATTTGAGCAATAGAAAAAGGGCGGTGCAACCGCCCTTTTTCTTGAACAATCTCCCACGCGCTGTTTTGGTGGATAGAAATGAAGATAAAGCAAGTAGCTCTCTACAATTATAAGTCACACCGAAAGCTCGACTTGAGCTTTGAGAGTGATGTTACGATCATCTCAGGCAATAATGGCGAGGGTAAGTCAAGCGTTCTCGGAGCGATCCGAGATGTGTTCGGTCGAATTCACACTAAGCTTCCGGGGCTTGTCGGTATATCACCCAAACTTGGAGACGTTCGAATTCAGTCGACTACAAAGCTGAGTGAGGGACTACATGTTTGGGCCCAGATTGATATATCCAGGGAAAACGCCTCGCTCGACTCTGATGAAGGATTGAATGATGGTGTCATCGAGGTCTCCCGCACGCGACTACGAGATAGAGCGCCTGAAACAGTTTCGTCCTTGGCTGATCAGCTGGCGGTCGGTCATGTAGTTGGCACGAAAAATCTGGATGGATTCATAGATAGGATCATCTCGGCAGATGCGCGAGGCGAGGCGTACCTGATGCCCGTCGTAGCTTATTACGGGACTGATAGGGCAGTATTTGATACCCCGCTGCGTCGCCGAAATTTCAAAACCCATTTTCCACGCTTTGATGGTTTAAATGGTTCTCTCAGCTCGAACTCTAACTTTAAGCGTGTCTTCGAATGGTTTCACGCCAAAGAAACTGAAGAGAGTCTTAGGCAGAAGAAACTTCGTTCATTTGATTATCTTGATCCCGAACTTAGCGCTGTTCGGGAAGCTATTGAGAGATTTATGCCGGGATTCCGCGATCCCAGGACTGTTCTTAGGCCGCTCAGGTTTGTGGTCGATAAGGCCGAAGGCAATTCAATAAGAACTTTTGAGCTTAATCAGCTCAGTGACGGGCATCGAACGTGTCTCGCGATGGTGGTTGATTTGGCATGCCGAATGGTCGAGTCAAATCCATCAGACGTACTCGCCAATCCTCTGGAGGCTGAGGCGGTTGTACTAATTGATGAGGTCGATTTGCATCTACATCCATCTTGGCAGCAAGTGATAATTCCAGATCTTCTGAGAGTGTTTCCAAATACTCAGTTCGTAATAACGACTCATAGTCCTCAGGTCATGAGTAGTGTGGAAAGCCGTTGCATAAGAAAGTTGGTTGTCGACGAGGAGGAAACTAGGGTTCTAATTCCGAGTTTTGCGCTTGGTGCGAGAAGTGTTGACGTTATGGAGGACGTCCAGGAGGTTGACGCGAGGCCTCCCAACGCGATAACCGCAAAGCTGGATCG
>NZ_JBHHMJ010000125.1:0-2620 GCF_042136455.1 Stenotrophomonas sp. 3diitr2024 | reverse complement strand
CGGCCGCTGGCCGGCAAGCCCATGAACCTCACACACCCTGCAGTTGCCGGCCAGCGGCCGGCACTACCCCTTGAACCGCAACCCCACGCCCGGCTCGGTGAACAGGTAGCGCGAATCCAGCGCCGAATCGCCCAGCTTGTGCCGCAGCTTGCCGACCAGGATGCGCAGGTAGTGGGTGTCGTGCTGGTGGGTCGGCCCCCAGATCTCCTGCAGGATCTGCGGCTGGGTCACCACCCGTCCGGCATTGCGCAGCAGCAGCGACAGCAGCGCGTATTCCTTGCGGGTCAACGCCACCGGCTCACCCTGCAGGGCGACTTCGCGACGCACCAGGTCCACGTGCAGGTGGCCATCGTCGAACACCGGCGGTGTGCCATCGGTCGGCACGCTGCGCGTGCGCAGCAGCGCCCGCACGCGCGCCATCAGTTCCTGCGTGCCGAACGGCTTGGTCACGTAGTCGTTGGCGCCGGTATCCAGTGCGCGCACCTTCTCGGCTTCGCCGGCGCGCACGGTCAGCATGATCACCGGCACCTGGCTCCACTGGCGCAGCTGTTCCAGGACCTCGTGGCCTTCCATGTCCGGCAGGCCGATATCCAGGATCACCAGATCCATGTCCTCGCTGGCGGCCAGCTGCAGGCCTTCCTGGCCGGTGGCGGCCTGCCGCACCTGGTAGCCTTGCGCGCGCAGGCTGATGTCCAGGAACCGGCGGATCTGGGTTTCATCATCGATCACCAGCACGCGTGCGGCCGGCACGCTGGCATCAATCGGGGTCGGGCTCATCGTGGGAGGCTGGCTTGAGCAGGGGCAGGGTGATGCGGATCAGGGTACCGCGACCGTCACGTCCGGGCAGCGCCTGCACGCTGCCGCCATGTGCGCCGATCATGCCCTGGCAGATGGTCAGGCCCAGGCCGGTGCCGTGGCGGCCCCGGTCACCGCGCTCGACGCTGTAGAACATGTCGAAGATGCGCGCGCGCTCGTCATCGGGAATGCCGGGGCCGGCGTCGATCACGTCGATGCGCAGCTGGCCGTCCAGCTCGCGCGCCTGTACCTGCACGGCGGCGTCGGGCGGCGAGAACTTGGCCGCGTTCTCCATCACGTTGAACACGGCCTGTTCGACCAGCGCCGGGTGCACCCAGATCGGTGCCAGCGTGGCTGGAATGTCCAGCTCCAGCCGCACCTTTGGCTGGTAGCGCTGCAGGCGCCGTGCTGCCGAGCCGATCAGCTCGTCCACGCCGATCCAGTCGCGGTTGATCTTCAGCCCTTCGTGGCCGAGCCGGGTCATGTCCAGCAGGTTCTGGATGTAGCGGTCCAGCCGTTCGCCCTCGACCAGGATGGTGTCCAGCAGGGCGCGGCGATCAGCGGTATCCATCGCTGCACCGTAGCTGGCCAGGCTGTCGGCCGACCCGATCATCGCCGCCAGCGGCGAGCGCAGGTCGTGCGACACCGAGGAGAGCAGGGCCGAGCGCAGCCGCTCGGTCTCGTTGCTGACGTGCGCCTGCTCCAGTTCCGCCACCAGCCGCGTGCGCAGCGCGGCCTGGGCGATGTCATCAACCATCGCTTCGGCCAGCTGCCGCTGCTCGGGCAGCAGGCGCGCCTGTGCGCCGGGCAGGTACAGGCCGGCCACGCCGATCGCACGGTCTTCGCCGTCCAGCAGCGGCAGGAACCACCATTGCGCGCCGGCCAGGGTATCGGTGAAACGCCCGCTGGGCTGGCCGTGGCGCAGCGCCCAGTCGGCGGCAGCCAGGTCGGTATCGCCGGGCTGGCTGCGGCCGCCGGCGGCGGTATCGGTGCCGATCCGCAGCCACGCCGGCACGTCCAGGGCCTGCTCCAGCGCATGCCGGCCCGCCTGTGCCACCTCGCCGTTGCCGGCCGCACTGGCCAGCTGGCGTCCCAGCTGCTGGCGCGCGCGCGCATGGCGGTTGGCCGCACGCAGCGCGATGACCTGCATGCGCAGGCGTGAGGCCAGGCGCCCGGCCACCAGTGCCGCGGCCAGGAACAGGAACACGGTGATCACGCCCTGGCGTGCACCGATGGCGAAGGTGAAGCGCGGCGCGATGAACAGGAAGTTGTAGGCGAGGAAACACAGGATCGCGGCCATCACCGCCACGCTGGCGCGCGTGCGTGCAGCCACCAGTACCACCGCGACGATGAACACCATCGACAGGTCGGCCATGCCCACCCAGTGTTCGGCCAGCCACGCCACCGCACAGGCCAATGCGGTCGCGATCAGGGCTTGTGCAGGCTCGTAGCTGATGCCGCGCATCGGCGGCAGCAGGCTCTCGCGGCGCGAGCGTGCGCGTGCCTGCGGCGTGCTGATGATGGTGATCTCGTAATGCGCGCCACGCTGGATCAGCTGCTGGGTCAGGGTGCGGTTGAACATCCGTGCCAGTGGACGTTCGCGGGTACGGCCCAGCACCAGGGTCGATACGCCGTTGTGTGCGGCGTGGTCGAGCAGGGCATCGGCAATGCTCGATCCATGCAGCAGTTCGGCGTCGCCGCCCAGCCGCCTTGCCAGCGCAAAGGCCGCATCGATCTCGCGCCGGGTCGCCTCATCCTGGCGCCGGCCCTGCACGGTCACTACCGTCCACGGTGCGTCGCGGCGCTCTGCGATGCGCCGCGCCAC
>NZ_JBHHMJ010000114.1:0-596 GCF_042136455.1 Stenotrophomonas sp. 3diitr2024 | reverse complement strand
GCCGGGGGCGCCATGCTGCGCCAACCGGGTGATTTTCGCAATCACCCGGAATGGGCGAGAATCCCTGTTCCATCCGCTGCAAACAGCCCGTGCCGATGCCGAAGAAGATCCAAGCCCGCAAGTCCGCCATCCATGGCAACGGCGTGTTCGCCGTCGCCCCGATCAAGCTGGGCGAGCGCGTGATCCAGTACAAGGGCCTGCTGCGCAGCCATGGCGACGTTGATGCCGATGACAGCGGCGACGTCGAAAGCGGCCATACCTTCCTGTTCACCCTCAATGACGACTGGGTGATCGATGCCAACTACAAGGGCAACGATGCGCGCTGGATCAACCACAGCTGCGACCCGAACTGCGAGGCGGTGATCGAGGAGGATGAGGATGGCGACAGCCGTGGCGACAAGGTGTTCATCGAGGCGCTGCGCGATATCAAGGCTGGCGAAGAGCTGACCTACAACTACGGCATCACGCTGGCCGAGCGCCACACCGCCAAGCTGAAGAAGATCTGGGAATGCCGCTGCGGCTCGCCCAAGTGCACCGGCACCATGCTGCAGCCCAAGCGCTGATCCTTCCGGTAGTGCCGGCCGCTGGCCGGCACG
>NZ_JBHHMJ010000112.1:0-702 GCF_042136455.1 Stenotrophomonas sp. 3diitr2024 | reverse complement strand
ACGTGAATTCCTTCATCATTAATGATAAGTAATTCACCCGGTTCTACATCACGAATGTATGTTGCACCTACTACATCAAAAGCACATGTTTCAGATGCTACAACGTAAGCATCCCCCATCTTTCCAATTGAAAGCGGACGGAACCCATTCGGATCTAATGCAACGATCATTTCATTTCCAGTTAGTAAAAGATACGCAAACGCACCTTTCACTTTGTTTAAAGCTTCTTTTACACTTTCAATTAAAGAATCTTTCGTACTACGTTTAATAAGATGTAAAAGTACTTCTGTATCTGAACTAGTTTGAAAAATACTGCCCTCTGCTTCTAATTCACGACGAAGCATTTTTGCGTTAATTAAATTTCCGTTATGAGCTAACGCCATACTATGATCGGAAAAACGGAACAACAATGGTTGAACGTTAGCAACTTCACTTCCACCAGCTGTTGCATATCGTACATGTCCGATCGCTGATTTTCCATTTAATCCTTCTAGCTCACCTCTTGAAAACACTTCTGATATTAAACCTAACCCCTTGTGACCGACGATTTTTTCCCCATTATTTACGACAATGCCTGCGCCCGCTGGGCGGGTGCGCGCCTGCCCAGCGAGTTCGAGTGGGAAGCCGCCGCTGCGTCGCAGCCCCTGCGTGGCCATTTTGCCGACGACGATCAGCTGCACCCTCGGGCGGGGCAGGGCAGTG
>NZ_JBHHMJ010000105.1:0-3715 GCF_042136455.1 Stenotrophomonas sp. 3diitr2024 | reverse complement strand
ACATTTCTGGATGCTACGCCGTTGCCCCACGCCCTGCAAGGACTTTCGCCTGAACGGGAAACGGCCGGGTTTCCCCGGCCGTTTCCACTTACCGCTTCAAGCGCTGATGGATCAGAACTTGTACTTCAGGGTCAGCTGCATCGACCAACGCGACACGGCGGTGTTGCCCTTGTCGTTGTTGTTTTCCTGCACCGACGGGTTGTCGGTCGAACCAGTGAAGGAGTACACGTACTTGCCGGTGGCCGGATCGATACCTGCGTAGTTGGCAACGCGACGGGTCGAGTAGAAGCCGTAGTCGTCGATCAGGCCCCACTTCTTGTTCAGCAGGTTGCCGACATTCATGATGTCCAGGGCGACTTCACCCTTGTGACCCTTCATGAAGCCCGGGAATTCCTGGCTGACGCGGACGTCGAAGCTGTTGACCCACGAGGCGCGGTGGCGGTTGGCCGGGACCACGCTGCCACGGTAGGCATCGAGTTCCGGGTTCTGCGCCAGCCAGTCGAAGAACTGCTTCTCCATCGCGGCACCGCCGGTGAACAGCACGTCGCCCGGACCCTTCGGCACGTAGAACAGGTCGTTGGTGGCAGCACCGTCGCCGTTGGCATCGTTGTAGAAGATGTAGCTGTACGGACGGCCCGAACGGCCTTCGTAGAACAGGCCGACGCGGGTGGCGTTGTCACCGAAGAAGTTGTGCTTCCACTCCAGGGTGCCGGTGACGCGGTCCTTCATCGCATAACGCGAGTTGTAGGCCACGTTTTCGTTGGCATTGAAGATCAGCGTGTTGTTCCAGTTCGAGGTGTTCTGCGAGCTGGACAGCGGGCTGACTTCGGTGGACTTGGTGTAGGTGTAACCCAGCGACCAGCCCCAGTTCTCGGTCAACGGCTTGGCCAGCGAGAAGGTGGCCTGGGTGCCGCGGCCCTTGTCGGTGTTACGCAGGACCAGCACATCGCCGATGTCGGACGGACGGTTGGCGCGGTCAACCGCACCCTTGGTACCGGTCGACATGCCGTAGTCGACACCCTTGTCGATACGGGTATTGGCCTGGTTGCGGCCAGCGGCGTTCCAGTAGATCGCGCGGCCATCCTGACCGAAGGCGGTCGGCGCCGACACGTCCAGACGGTCGAAGTAGATGCCGTCCTTGACCTTGGTGAACAGCACTTCGGCCGACGCGACGATGCCGTACCACGGCAGCTCATGGTCGAACGCCAGGTTGGCCTTCCACACCGACGGCAGGCGGGTGCCCGGCGCGATGATGTCGACGTTCTGACGGGCCGAAGCCGGGCCACCGGCCGGGATGTACGGGTTGTTGCCGTCCGGAGTGAAGGCACCGGCCGGGATGCTGCGCTCGTCGTACTCGATGTAGTTCAGGCCGGTGTTCTGGTAGGCACCTGCCAGCCACACGTTCGGGGCGGCGCCGCCGAACAGGCCCACGCCACCGCGCAGCTGGGTCGGGCGATCGCTGTCGAAGGTGTAGTTGAAGCCGACGCGCGGCTGCACCAGGTTCTTGTCGACCAGCTTGGTGTTGTTGAAGCCGTACAGCTGCTCGATGCGCGGGTTGTACAGGCGCTGGGTGCTGAAGTCAGGCATGTCGATGCGCACGCCGAACATCAGGTTCAGGTTGTAGTTGATCGCCCAGGTGTCCTGCACGAACACGCCGGTGTTCTTCAGGGTGAAGTCGGCCGGGATGTCGCTGCGGCTGCCATCGGCGCGCGGAGCACGCAGCTGGTAGCGCGAAGCCTTGCCCGACAGGAAATCGTTGACGCTGTTGAATTCGTACACGCCGTTGAGGTTGCGGCCGTAGAAGTTCATCAGGTCATTCTTCGAGTAATCGAAGCCGAACTTGACGGTGTGGTCACCGATGTACCAGGTACCGGCACCAAAGGCGCTCAGTTCCTTCGACTCGACGATGTTGACGTGGGTGTTCTGTTCGGTACCGACGTACAGCGAATCGTTGCCCGACTTGATGCGGATCTGCGGCATGTCCACCAGCGGGACGCGGTTGGCCGAGTAATCCTTGTGCGAGACCTTGAACTCGGTCGAGAAGTTCTCGGACCAGTCACTGAACAGTTCGCCCATCCAGGTTTCGTACTGGGTCGGCTGCTGGTACCAGAAGTTGCTCAGCGAGATGGCGCTGCTGCTGACCTGCGGGAAGCGAACGACGTTCTGCTCCATCTTGTTGTAGCGCAGGGCCGCACGGTGGTTCTCGTTGATGTTCCAGTCCAGCTTGACCGCATACTCTTCGATCTCGGTCTTGCTGTTCGGCGCCGCCAGGCTGCCCGGGTCGTAGCCCAGCTTGCCCAGGAAGTTCTGGACGTCGGTGATCTGCTGCTGGGTGATGGTGCCACGGCCGATCGGCGTGTCGCTCAGGGCGACGCCGGCAGCCGAGCGCTCGTACTTTTCATAGTTGGTGAAGAAGAACAGCTTGTCCTTGACGATCGGACCGCCGAAGGTCATGCCGTAGGTCTTCTCGTCCTCGAAGCCGTTGAAGTCCTGCTTGTCACCTTCCAGGCGCGAGCGGACCATGTCCTTGTCGCGGTACGAACCGTACACGGTGCCGTGGAATTCATTGGTACCCGACTTGGTCACGGCGTTGATCACCGCGCCGGTGCCACCGGCGATGGTGGTGTCGTAGTTGGCCAGGTCGATGTTGATTTCCTGGATGGCGTCCATCGACACCGGCTGACGCTCGGTCGGCAGGTTGTTGGAACCCAGGCCGAACGGATCGGAGGCGCTGATGCCGTCGATGCGGATGGCGTTGTAACGGGTGTTCTGGCCGCCGGCCGAGATCGCGCCGTCCGCCTTGCTGACCTGCGAGATGCGCGGGTCGAGACGCACGTAGTCCTGGATGTTGCGGCTGGCCGACGGCAGCGCATCCATCGTTTCGCGGGTCACGTTGGTGCCGGTGCCCATCTTGTTGGCACTGAACAGGTCCAGGCCGCCGGCGGTGGCAACAACGTTCACCGCGTCCAGGTTGGTTGCAGCCAGGTCACCGCCCAGGTTGGCGTTGACGGTGTTGACCTGGTTCAGGTTCAGGTAGACACCTTCCTCGGTCTTGGTGCCTTCACCGGACTTGGTGATGGTGATGGTGTACGGACCACCCACGCGCAGGCCGCGCGCGTTGTATCGGCCCGACGCATCGGTGGTGGCACGCGAAACAGTGCCCGACTCGGTGTGCGTGATGGTGACTTCAGCGCCGGCGACAGGCTGGCCTGCAGCGGACATCACCTGGCCGCCGACACCGGCGGAGGTGCTGCTCTGGGCGAAGGCGGGAGCGGCAGCAAGTGCAGCCACGAGACCAAGGGTAAGCTTGGACATCCGGAGTGGGTGGGTCATTTTTCGGTAGCCTCGATGCGAGTTGGCGATGGCGGAAAAAAAGCGCATCCAAGCAGCCCTGCGGGTGGCTGATCGGAGAGTTATCTGGGGTTCCCTACCGCTCGGCTGAAGGCAGCCCTAACGGTTAACACTAGATTAACACGCTACGCCATCAATGTGACGGTTGTGCGACAAACGGCACCGGTTCGCAACGCAATCGTGACGGGTTCTTCACCCCGTCTTTCCACAGGGCTCACCTTTCCCGGGGCGTCTCACTGGCATCGAGAATCTGCCCGCGCCAGGTGCTCCCAGCGGCGGACAGCAGGGTCACCGTGGCGGCCGCCGCGGCTTCCGGGCCTTGCGCAGCCGGGTCCTGGTCCACGGAATAGGCGCGGGCCCGAAG
>NZ_JBHHMJ010000102.1:0-9153 GCF_042136455.1 Stenotrophomonas sp. 3diitr2024 | reverse complement strand
ACCTTGGTCGGCACCGCGCTTTACCGCTATCCACGCATGGCGTGGATCTACCAGGCTGCGGCATGGATTTGCCGTGGCTCTCCAGTAGATCCAC
The DNA here is from genome assembly GCF_042136455.1 of Stenotrophomonas sp. 3diitr2024. NCBI lineage: Bacteria > Pseudomonadati > Pseudomonadota > Gammaproteobacteria > Lysobacterales > Lysobacteraceae > Stenotrophomonas > Stenotrophomonas sp. 3diitr2024. The sequence continues at coordinate 9,059 of NZ_JBHHMJ010000102.1, read as the reverse complement.
GCCATGCGTGGATGCTTTACCCCTTCAGCAACCTGAAACCCGGCCCTCCGATTTCATTAGTAATTCTACTTACAACGCGAGTAGCATGTCTGGTCTCAGCCCCTGATACCGGCTCGTCGATACTCGCGCCATGCCCGCCGTTTCCGCCCGTTCCTGCCGCTTCCAGCCCACCCGGCGCCTCCCTTGGAGGGCTGACTGATGGGTGCCGTCGTCGCCCTCGACCGGCTGCTGGACGGGCGCCAGCTGTGGCGCGGCCCGGCCCGCCAGGGCCCAGCCAGCGACCATCTGGCCAGCGGCCACCCGGCACTGGATGCACGCCTGCCCGGCGGCGGCTGGCCGGCCAGCGGACTGTGCGAGGTACTGCAGGCGGCGCCCGGCGTTGGCGAACTGGCGCTGGTATGGCCGGCACTGGCCAAGCTGAGCCAGCGCGACCGCCCGATCGTCCTGGTCGCTCCGCCCTACCGTCCGCATGCCCCGGCCTGGGCCGCCGCCGGGCTGGACCTGGGCCAGTTGCAGATCATCCAGGCCGCGCCGAAGCAGGCACTGTGGGCCGCCGAACAGTGCCTGCGCTCTGCGGCCTGCGCGGCGGTACTGTGCTGGCCGCATCAAGCCGACGACCGCGCCCTGCGCCGCCTGCAGGTGGCCGCCGACAGCGGCCAGTGCCTGGGCTTCGTGTTCCGCGAGGCGCAGGCCGCGCGCAATCCCTCCCCGGCCAGCCTGCGCCTGCAGCTCGACCACGGCCAGGTGCGGGTGCTGAAGTGCCGTGGCGGCCTGCCGCCGGCACAACCGTTGCCGCTGGCCATCGCCCACTGAGGACGCGCCATGCACTGGGCCTGCCTGTTGTTGCCGCAGTTGGCGCTGGACAGCGTGCTGCGCCTGCAGCCCGAACCGCAGCGGCCCTTGGTGCTGCTGCAGGGGCCGGCGCAGCGACGCGTGCTGCGCGCGGTCAGCCCGTCGGCACGTGCAGCAGGGCTGCGCCCGGGCATGCTGCTGTCGGCTGCACAGGTACTGGTGCAGGACATGCACCTGCACGACTACGACCCCAATGCCGAACAGCACACCCGGCAGCTGCTGGCCAGCTGGGCCTATGCCTACAGCTCGCAGGTCAGCCTCGATTTTCCGCATGCGCTGGTGCTGGAAATCGGTGCCAGCCGCGCCCTGTTCGGTGACTGGCTGACGATCCAGCAGCGCCTGCGCAACGAACTGCACGAACTCGGCTTCCGCCACCGCCTGGTGGCCGCGCCTACCCCACATGCCGCGCGCGTGCTGGCCAACGTCCACGATGGCCTCGGCCTTGATGCGCAGCAGCTGCCGGCGGCGCTGGCGCAGCTGCCCCTGGCGCGCTGCGGCCTGCCCAGCGAGGCGGTGACGGTGCTTGGCCGTTCCGGCCTGCGCACGTTGGGCGCGGTGCTCAAGCTGCCGCGCGACAGCCTGGCCCGGCGCTTCGCCCCCGAGGTCCTGCAGCAGCTGGATGCATTGCGCGGGCTGCCCACCGCGCCATTGCGCTACTACCAGCCACCGGACCGTTTCGATGCGCGCATCGAATTCGAATACGAGATCGAATCCAGCCAGGCCCTGCTGTTCCCGCTGCGCCGCCTGCTGCTCGACCTGGCCGCGTTCCTGTGTTCGCGCGATGGCGGCGTGCAGCGCTTCGACCTGCATTTCGAGCATGACCTGTTGCCGGCCAGCGTGCTGACCATCGGCCTGTTGGCGCCCGAACGCGATCCCGCGTTGCTGTTCGAGATCGCGCGCAACCGCATGGAAGCGTTCGCCCTGCCCGCCGGCAGCCGCGCACTGCGCCTGCAGGCCGAACAGCTGCCACCGTTCGTGCCGGCCGCGCGTGACCTGTTCGACACCCGGCCGGCACAGGCGATGCCCTGGAACCAGCTGCGCGAGCGCCTGCGCGCGCGGCTGGGCGATGACGCCGTGCAGCCGCTGGCGGTGCAGGCCGACCATCGCCCCGAACGCGCCAGCGGCATCCAGCCAGCGGCCAGGCCGCCGGCATACTGGCCACTGCGCCCCGGTTGGCTGCTGGACACCCCACAGCCGCTGCGTGACCCGCGCCTGCGCATCATCGCCGGGCCGGAGCGGATCGAATCGGGCTGGTGGGACCAGGCTGACGCGCGCCGCGACTACTACGTGGTGGAAACCGCGCATGGCCAGCGCGGCTGGGCCTTCCGCGCGCGCAACGATCCGCATGCGCCGTGGATGCTGCACGGCTGGTTCGGCTGAGCCGCCATGCGCAGCGAACTGCCCGGCTACGCCGAACTGCACTGCCTGTCGGCCTTCAGTTTCCAGCGCGGTGCTTCGATCGCCGAAGAGTTGTTCGCGCGCGCCGCTGGCCAGGGCTACCGCGCGTTGGCGATCACCGACGAATGCTCGCTGGCCGGCATCGTGCGTGCCTGGCAAGCGGCGAAGGCGCATGGCGTGGCGCTGATCGTCGGTGCCGAATTCCAGGTCGAGGACGGGCCGAAGCTGGCCCTGCTGTGCACCGACCAGGCCGCCTATGCCGGGCTCTGCCAGTTGATCACGACCTGCCGGCGGCGGGCTGCCAAGGGCGAGTACCTCTGCCTGCGCGAGGACCTGCTCGGCCTGCCCAACGGCCTGCTTTGTCTATGGCTGGACCGGCAACCGGCCGCTACCGACCTGGAACTGCTGCGCACCGGCTTCAATGATCGGCTGTGGCTGGCGGTGGAACTGCACCGCGAACACGATGACGCACGCCGCCTGCAGCAGCTGCAGGCCTTCGGCGAACGCCACCGCCTGCCCCTGGTCGCCAGTGGCGACGTGCACATGCACGTGCGACGCCGCCGCGCCCTGCAGGATACGCTGACCGCGATCCGCCACCGCTGCAGCGTGGCCGAGGCCGGCTGGCGCCTGTTTCCCAATGGCGAGCGCCACCTGCGCCCGCGTACCGCGCTGGTCCAGCTGTATCCGCCCGAACTGCTGGCTGAAACCCTGCGCATCGCCGAGCGCTGCCACTTCACCCTGGAACAGCTGCAGTACACCTATCCGCGCGAGCTGGTGCCCGAAGGACACGATCCGGACAGCTGGCTGCGCGTGCTGGTCGAGCGCGGCATCCAGTGGCGCTGGAAAGGCGGCATCGAAGCGAAGCAACGCACGCAGATCGAGCACGAACTGGCGCTGATCAAGCAGAAGAACTACGCCTCCTACTTCCTCACCGTGCAGGACATCGTGCGCTTTGCGCGCAGCCAGGACATCCTCTGCCAGGGCCGTGGCTCAGCGGCCAACTCAGCGGTGTGCTTCGTGCTGGGCGTGACCGAGATCGACCCAGCACGCAGCAACCTGCTGTTCGAGCGCTTCATCTCCGCCGAGCGCGACGAACCACCGGATATCGACATCGACTTCGAGCACGAGCGGCGCGAGGAGGTGCTGCAGTACGTGTTCAAACGCTACGGCCGCGAGCGCGCCGCACTGACCGCGGTGGCGATCAGCTACCGTGGCCGCAGCGCGATCCGCGACGTGGCCCGCGCGCTGGGCCTGCCGATGGACCAGGTCAACGAACTGGGCGCGGCGATGGACCACTGGGGCGGCAACATCCCGCTGCCGGAAACCCTGCGCGAGCGTGGCTTCGATCCGGACACGCCGTTGATGCGGCGCCTGCTGGCACTCACCGCAGAGCTGATCGATTTTCCGCGCCACCTGTCGCAGCACCCGGGCGGTTTCGTGATTTCCGAGCATCCACTGTCGACCCTGGTACCGGTGGAGAACGCGGCGATGGCCGACCGCACCGTCATCCAGTGGGACAAGGATGACCTGGATGCCACCGGCCTGATGAAGGTCGACTGCCTGGCATTGGGCATGCTCACGGCCATCCGCAAATGCCTGGCGATGCTGAAACAGCATGACCTGCACAGCGGGCGCATGGATGCGATCCCCGACGAAGACACCCCCACCTACGACATGATCAGCGCCGCCGACACCATCGGCGTGTTCCAGATCGAGTCGCGCGCACAGATGGCGATGCTGCCGCGCATGCAGCCACGCAACTTCTACGATCTGGTGATCGAAGTGGCGATCGTGCGTCCCGGCCCGATCCAGGGCGACATGGTGCATCCCTACCTGGAGCGGCGCCGGATCCTGCGCGAACAAGGCCCGGACGCGTTGAACGACCCGGACAACCCGCTCTACCCACCGCAGCTGGAACGCGTGTTCGCGCGTACGCTGGGCGTGCCATTGTTCCAGGAGCAGGTGATGCAGCTGGCGGTGGATGCGGCCGGCTACACCCCGGGCGAGGCCGATGCCCTGCGCCGTTCGATGGCGGCCTGGAAGCGCCGCGGTGGGCTGGAACCACATCGCGAGAAACTGCTGGCCGGCATGCTGAGAAACAACTTCAGCCGCGAATACGGCGAGCACCTGTTCGAGCAGATCAAGGGATTCGGCGATTACGGTTTCCCGGAAAGTCATGCCGCCAGCTTCGCCCTGCTGACCTATGCCAGCTGCTGGCTGAAGTGCCATCATCCCGCCGCGTTCACTGCCAGCCTGATCAACAGCCAGCCGCTGGGTTTCTACAGCCCTGACCAGCTGCTGCAGGACGCGCGGCGGCATGGCATTACCGTTCTTCCCGTGGACGTACGCCACAGCGACTGGGACTGCACGCTGGACTTCAGCAGGGGGCCGGCGGCGATCCGTCTGGGCCTGCGTCTGATCGACGGCTGCAACGAAGATGCCGTGCAGGCCATCATGCGCGAGCGCGTGCGGCGCCCGTTCGACGACGTCGGCGACCTGTGCCAGCGCACCGCGCTGGACCGCCGCCAGCAGGGCCTGCTGGCCGATGCCGGCGCACTGCGCGGGCTCAGTGGCCATCGCCATCGTGCACGCTGGGATATCTCGGGCGTAGAGAACCGGCTGCCGCTGTTCGACCAGGCCCGTGCCACTGCCGAAGCCCGCGTGCCCCTGCCACTGCCCAGCGCCTGGGAGGACATGCAGGCCGACTACCGCAGCACCGGCACCACCCTCGGCCGCCACCCGATCTCGTTCCTGCGCGCGCAGCTGCGCAGCCGCGGCTGCCTGGATGCCGCGCAGCTGGCCGGGCACGGCCATGGCCGCCGCGTGCGCATCGCCGGACTGGTGCGCATGCGCCAGCGCCCGCAGACCGCCAGTGGCGTTACCTTCCTCACCCTTGAAGACGAGACCGGGATGGTCAACGCCGTGGTCTGGCGCCACCTGGCCGACCGCCAGCACCGGGTGCTGGTCGACACCCAGCTGATGCAGATCGATGGCCGCCTGGAGCGAGTTGATGGCGTGCAGCATGTCATCGTGCAGCGCATGCACTGCCTGGATGAGCTGCTGCAGGGACTGCGCAGCCACAGCCGCGATTTCCACTGACGATACAGATCGTCACACAACGAACTGGCCTTTGCCCGCTGGCATCCGCTATCGTCGGCCTATCCAAGGAAGGACGACCCGATGCCCCGTGTGCTGCTGCTGACCACCCTGGTGGTCTCGACCCTTGCCCTGCTCGTTTCCGGCTGGACCGCCTGGAGCCTGCATCGCAGCCAATCGCCTGAGCGGATCATCGAAGCGCGCGGCCTGGTCATCCACGATGGCACTGGCCAACCACGGCTGATCCTCGGTGCGCCGGTGCCGGACCCCCTCAGCAGGGGCCGCACCCAGGGACCGCGTGCAACCGCGCTGTCCGGCCTGATCCTGCTTGGCCCCGACGGTTCCGAGCGCGGCGGTTATGGCACCAGCGACCGCGGGGGCGAAGCCCTGCTCACTCTGGACGATGCCACCGGCACCACCGAAGTCTTCAAGGTCGTCGCCAACCCGGACCGTGGCGCCAGCCTGATGGTCAAGCACCAGAACAATACCGGCGCCATGCTCACGTCCTGGCAGGGCAAGCCGGAGCTGATGTTCGTCGATGACAGTGGCCAGTCCTACTACGTGCGCCCCAACGCCAACGCCGCGCCCTGATCTGCTTCCAGCGTCGAGCATGGCTGGGCGCTATACCCCACACACCGCCGCCAGGTCATCGGCCAGCTGCCGCAGCTGCGCCGCCCCCAGCGCCGCGCAGGTGATGCGCAGGCCATGCGCTGGTGCAGCCACCGCAAACACTTCGCCAGCACGCACATGCCATCCGCGCGCAGCCAGCGCCAGTACCTGTGGATGGCTGTCGGCCGGCAACGGCAGCCACAGGTTCAATCCCTCCATCGGCAACGGCGTCGGCACGCCACGCACGCGCAGCAGTTCCTGTAGCGACTGCAGGCGCTGCTGGTACCGCTCGCCTGCCGAGGCGATCTTTGCCCGCTGCGGCGCCGATGCCAGCACCGAAGTGGCGGCATCCTGCAGCAGATGACTGACCCAACCGATGCCGGACGCCAACCGCAACCGCAACCGCATCGCGGTCTCGTCATCACAGGCCAGCCAGGCCAGGCGCAGGTCGGGGCCGAGCGGCTTGGACAGCGAACGCAGCAGCGCCCAGCGCCGGCCATCCAGCGGCAGTACCGAGTGGTAGGCCTGCTGCGAGAGCAGTGCGTAGTGGTCATCGATCAGCACCGCCACCTGCGGATAGGCCGCCAGCAGCTGGCGCAACGCCCGTGCCCGCTTCGCATCCAGGCTGGCCCCGGTCGGATTGTGCGCCCGTGGGGTCAACAGCACCGCGCGTGCACCGGCCTCCAGCGCCTGTCGCAGCGATTCGACCTGCATGCCATGCGCATCCATCGTCACCGGCAACGGCGCATGGCCGACGGCATTGAGCACATTGAGGCTACCGAGGAAGCATGGATCCTCCACCGCGATGCGATCGCCCGGCAGCAGCCATGCCGCCAACAGGCGCTCGATGCCATCGACCGCGCCATGGGTCAGCTCCAGCGCGTACCTCTCGGGGCAATCCGCATCCAGCGAGGCGCGTGCCAACGCCTGCAACCTCGGGTCGACCGTGCCCACGCCATACAACCGCGGTGCCGCCGCGGCCAGGCGCAGGCTGGGCAACAGGCGCGGATCCGGATTGCCACCGGCCAGGTCCTGCAGCGCCAACCCCGGCGTACTGCCCTCGCGCGCCAGCATCGGCGGCAGGCCACGCACCACCGTGCCGCGCCGGCCTGCGGTGCTGGCCAGGCCGGCCGCGTCCAATCGCTTGTAGGCGGCGGCCACGGTGTTGCGATTGACCCCCAGCTGATCGGCCAGATCGCGAACCGGCGGCAGCACGCTGCCGGCCGGCAGACGGCCTTTGCCGATGCCATCGCGGATGCTGTCGAAGATCGACTCGGCGCTATGCCCGGTGATTTTCATTTTGTCCTATGCCAAAATAATTCTTGTCCTGTGCCAGTGTATCCCACCCTGGCCGCCCTGCATTGGAGGTGCCCGCATGCCCCTTGCCGCCGCCGACTGGCCCGTCGCCCAGTCTGTTGAACAGATCGCCGCCAACCTGGGCACGGTGCGCCAACGCATCGCCGATGCGTGTGCCCGCGTCGGCCGGGACCCGGCCAGCGTGCGCCTGCTGCCGGTCAGCAAGACCGTCGATGACGCCCGCATCCGCATGGCGGTGGCCGCCGGTTGCCGCGAGCTGGGCGAGAACAAGGTGCAGGAGGCGCAACGCAAGGCCGAGACGATGGCCGATCTGGGCGTGCACTGGTCGGTGATCGGGCATCTGCAGACCAACAAGGCGCGCTACGTGGCGCGCTTCGCCAGCGAGTTCCAGGCGCTTGACAGCCTGCGCGTGGCCGAAGCGCTGCAGCAGCGCCTGCAGCTGGAAGACCGCACGCTGGATGTTTTCGTGCAGGTCAACACCTCCGCCGAACCCAGCAAGTACGGACTGGAACCCGCTGCCGTCGAGGCATTCGTGCAGCAGCTGCCAGTCTTCGACCGGCTACGCGTGCGTGGCCTGATGACTCTGGCCATCTTCACTCCCGAAGTCGAACGTGTGCGCGCGTGCTTCGTGCGCCTGCGCGAACTGCGCGACCAGCTGCAGCGTACCGCCCCACCCGGCATCGACCTGTCGCAGCTGTCGATGGGCATGTCCGGCGACTTCGAAGTGGCCATCGAGGAAGGCGCCACCGTGGTCCGTGTCGGCCAGGCCATCTTCGGCGCACGCGCCACCCCGGACAGTTTCTACTGGCCCAGCAATGGAGCCCCGGCATGAAGCACGCGGTTGTCCTGCAACACGTTGCCTTCGAGGACCTTGGCACCCTGCAACCGTTGCTGCTGGCCCAGAGCTGGCAGCTGCAGGTGCTGCAGGCGGGTGTAGATGCACTCGATCCGGCCGAAGCGGCTGACCTGCTGGTGGTGCTGGGTGGCCCGATCAGCGTCAACGATGTTGATGTTTACCCGTTCCTCAACGATAGCATCGCGCTGTTGCAAGGGCGTTTGCAGCAGCAGCGGCCCACGCTGGGCATCTGCCTGGGCGCGCAGCTGATGGCGCGTGCACTCGGTGCCGACGTCGCCGCCAGTGGTGGCAAGGAGATCGGCTTTGCGCCACTGCTGCTCACCGATGACGGTCAGCGCTCGCCACTGCAGGCCCTGCAGGGCATTCCGGTACTGCATTGGCATGGCGAGGCGTTCGAACTCCCAACGGGTGCACGCCGCCTGGCCAGCACGCCGGCCTGCCGCCACCAGGCCTTTGCTATCGGTAACCATGCGTTGGCACTGCAATGCCATCCGGAGCTGGACGCGCGCCAGTTCGAGCGCTGGCTGATCGGTCACACCCTGGAACTGGCGCAGGCCGGCATCGATCCGAACGACCTGCGCACGCAGGCGCGTCGCTATGGCGCGCCACTGGCCGCGGCCGCCACCGCGATGTTCGACCATTGGCTGCAGGACCTGCCGGAGCTACCGCGATGAACTACCGATTGCAGATCCACCGCGATGGCGCCTACTGGGGCCACTTCGACTGCAGCGGCCCCGATGCCATGCAACGCATGGACGCCATCGCCGCACAGCTGCCTGCAGACCAGGGCTTCCAGCTGAAACGGCAGAAAGGCATCGGCGAAGAGCGCATCCTGTCCAGCAATGCCGATGGCCTGCGCGTACTGGCTTCGCAGATCCAGTACCGCGACCTCTGACGATCGTCACGGTAGTGCCGGCCGCTGGCCGGCACC
>NZ_JBHHMJ010000085.1:0-5773 GCF_042136455.1 Stenotrophomonas sp. 3diitr2024 | reverse complement strand
CCCCCCCCCCCCCCCCCCCCCACGCTCGACCCCGCCCTCTACGTGACCCCATCTTCAGGCGGATAAGCGATAATCGCGCCATGAACGTTCATGTCTCCCCCGATTCGCTGGTAATCGCCGGCAAGACCTATGGCTCGCGGCTGCTGACCGGCACCGGCAAGTTCAAGGACCTGGAAGAAACCCGCCTGGCGACCGAGGCCGCTGGTGCCCAGATCGTCACCGTGGCCATCCGCCGCACCAACATCGGGCAGAACCCGGGCGAGCCGAACCTGCTGGACGTGCTGCCGCCGGAGCGCTTCACCATCCTGCCCAACACCGCCGGCTGCTACACCGCCGAGGACGCGGTGCGTACGTGCCGCCTGGCCCGTGAACTGCTGGACGGCCACAACCTGACGAAGCTGGAAGTGCTCGGCGACCAGAAGACCCTGTACCCGGACGTGATGCAGACCCTGAAGGCCGCCGAGCAGCTGGTCAAGGACGGTTTCGAGGTGATGGTCTATACCTCCGACGACCCGATCCTGGCCAAGCGCCTGGAAGAGATCGGCTGCGCTGCGGTGATGCCGCTGGCCGCGCCGATCGGTTCGGGCCTGGGCATCCAGAACAAGTACAACCTGCTGCAGATCATCGAAGACGCCAAGGTCCCGATCATCGTTGATGCCGGCGTGGGTACCGCGTCGGACGCGGCGATCGCGATGGAGCTGGGCTGCGACGGCGTGCTGATGAACACCGCCATTGCCGGTGCGCGCAGCCCGGTGCTGATGGCCAGCGCGATGCGCAAGGCGGTCGAGGCCGGCCGCGAGGCCTTCCTGGCCGGGCGCATCCCGCGCAAGCGCTACGCCAGCGCCTCCTCGCCGGTGGATGGGCTGATCGGCTGATGACCAATCCTTTTGACAGCGCCGGTTCCAAGGCCCCGCCCAAGCCCTTCACCGTGAGCGAGGGCCGCCGCGAGGTGCGCAGCTTCGTATTGCGCCAAGGCCGTTTCACTCCCGCCCAGCAGCGCGCGTTCGACGAACGCTGGCCGCGCTTCGGCATCGATTACAACGGCCAGCCGCGCGACCTGGACGCCACCTTCGGCCGCCCGGCACACAAGGTGCTGGAGATCGGCTTCGGCAACGGTGCCGCGCTGCGCTTCGCCGCCCAGCACGACCCATTGCGCGACTACATCGGCATCGAAGTGCACGCCCCCGGCGTGGGCCGGTTGCTGAACGCGCTGGCTGAGGACAATGCCGACCACGTGCGCCTGTACCACCATGACGCGGTGGAAGTGCTGCAGAACGAGATCGCCGATGGCGCGCTCGATGAAGTGCGCATCTACTTCCCGGACCCGTGGCACAAGAAGCGCCACAACAAGCGCCGCCTGCTGCAGCCGGCATTCGCCGAGCTGCTGGTGCGCAAGCTGCGCCCGGGTGGCCGCCTGCACTGCGCCACCGACTGGGAAGACTACGCCGAGCAGATGTGGGACGTGCTTGACGCGACTGCCGGCCTGGTCAACCGCGCCGGCCCGCGTGGCAGCGTGCCGCGTCCGGACTGGCGCCCGCAGACGCACTTCGAGACCCGCGGCCAGAAGCTGGGCCACGGCGTCTGGGACCTGCTGTACGACCGCACCTGACGATCGCCTGAGGACGCCGCGCCCCACATGGATACCGCGCTGACGCTGACCAACGACATGAAGCTCGTGCTCGGGCTGGTCGGCTTCACGATGGCGATGTTCCTGTTCGAGCGCATCCGCGCCGACGTGGTCGCGCTGGTGGTGCTGGTGGTGCTTGGTGTCACTGGGCTGATCGCGCCGGAGGAGATCTTCGGCGGTTTCTCCGGTAACGCGGTGATGAGCATCATCGCCACCACCATCCTCGGTGCGGGCCTGGACCGCACCGGGGCGCTGAACCGGCTGGCGGCCTGGCTGCTGCGGCGCGGCCACGGTGTCGAGCAACGGCTGCTGATGATGACCACCGCCATCGCCGGCCTGAACTCCTCCTTCATGCAGAACCCGTCGGTGATGGCGTTGTATCTGCCGGTTGCCTCACGACTGGCAGCGCGCACCGGGCTGACGATGCAGCGCCTGCTGCTGCCGATCTCGGCGGCGATCGTGATGGGCGGTGCACTGACCATGGTCGGCAATTCGCCGCTGATCCTGCTGAACGATCTGCTGGCCTCGGCCAACAACAACCTTCCCTCCGGCCTGGCCACCATCGAGCCGCTGCGCATGTTCGCGCCGCTGCCGATCGGTGTGGCGTTGCTGATCGCTTCGTTGCTGTACTTCCGCTACTACGGCGACCGCAAGCTGATCGAAGAGGAAAGCCTGGTCAATGACGGGGTCACCCCGGCGCGCACCGAGAGCTACTTCGCCAAGACCTATGGCATCGAAGGCGATGTGTTCGAGCTGGTGGTGACCGCCGAGAGCCCGCTGGTGGGCATGACCCTGGGCGAGGCCGAGACCCTGCACGATGCGCCGCTGCTGCTGGCCCTGAAGACCGGCAACGACACCCGCCTGGCGCCGCCGGCGGAGATGCGCATCTGGGTCGGCAGCGTGCTCGGTGCGATGGGACCGCGCCAGCAGATCAGCGACTTCGCGCAGAACCAGTTCCTGCGCATGTCCTCGCGCCTGAAGCACCTGGGTGACCTGTTCAACCCCAGCCGCGCCGGCATTTCCGAGGCAGTGGTGCCACCGACCTCGAACGTGATCGGCAAGAGTGCGGCCGATCTGCGACTTCGCAAGGAGCGCGGCATCAGCCTGCTGGCGATCAACCGCGACAAGCAGGTGATCCGCGAGGACGTGCGCGACGTGCAGCTGCGCGCCGGCGACATGCTGGTGTTCCACAGCATCTGGACCGACCTGGCGCAGGCCGCGCGCAGCCGCGACTTCGTGGTGGTGACCGACTATCCGACCGGCGAGCAGCGCCCGCACAAGTTCAAGATTGCGATGGCGATCTTCGCGCTGACCATCCTGATCGCGCTGACCAGCAAGCTGCCGGTGGCGCTGACGCTGATGACCGGCGTGGCCGGCATGCTGCTGACCGGCGTGCTGCGCATGGACGAGGCGTATGCCTCGATCAACTGGAAGACGGTGTTCATGATGGCCGGGCTGATTCCGCTCGGCTGGGCGATGGACTCCAGCGGTGCGGCCGCGTGGGTGGCCGGCCATACCATCGACAAGCTGCCGACCGGCATTCCGGTGTGGGTGCTGGAGGTGGCGCTGGCGCTGCTGACCACGGCGTTCTCGCTGGTGATCAGCCATGTGGGTGCGACCATCGTGATGGTGCCGATCGCGGTGAACCTGGCACTGGCAGCGGGGGGCAACCCGACCGCGTTCGCGCTGATCGTGGCGCTGTCGGCGTCCAACAACCTGATGACGGCCTCCAACCCGGTGATCTCGATGATCACTGGCCCGGCCAACTACACCCCGCGCGAGATGTGGCGGGTCGGCGGCCCGCTGTCGCTGATCTATACCTGCGTGGTGGTGCTGATGATCAACCTGATGTTCTGAGGGTTAGGTTCTACAGTAGATCCACGCCATGCGTGGATGCCTTTTGTAGCGTCGAGCCATGCTCGACTGCTCCTGGTTTGATGGGGTCAGAGCCGTTTTCCTGCGGAAAACGGATCCGACCCCCAGCTGGCCTCAGGCCAGGTAGACCAGCCCGTCGCGTACGTCCACCGGCACCGTACGCAGGCGGTCACCCTTGCACGGGCCGGCGATGCAGTCGCCGCTGTCCAGCGTGAACGAGGCGCCATGCGCGGCGCATACCAGGTGGCCCTCACGGCTCTTCAGGAACTGGCCTGGGGCCCAGTCCAGGCGGCGGCCAGCGTGCGGGCAGATGTTCAGGAACGCGCGCACCTGCGCGCCGTCGCGGTACAGCACCAGCGATTCGGCATCGCCATCGACCACCGCTTCGACCTCGGCAAACGCGCCATCGGCAATGGCATCAAGGGCGATCAGGGCAGCAGCGATAGTCATGGCAAAGGCTCGGACGGTAAACCGGAATTGTCGCATGCCTGCTCAGGTGACTGGCTGCGACATGAACACAAGTCATTGATCCGTAATAAGCACAGGCTATATTTAACGAGTTTTTCACTCAATGACAGTGGCGCGTCCCGATACTCTGTTTTCGCTGATCCCAGCCTATCGAGCCGCCATGTTCAATCGCGCATCCGCCTTCAACCAGTTCCGCACCCTGTTCGCGCCGCGTAAGCCGCGTCATCCGCTGGTGCGCGTCGCCGTGGGCCTGCTTGGCCTGGCGATCCTGGCGGCGATGGTGTTCATCGGTGTGTTCGTTGGCGCGGCGATGATCCTGGTCGGCCTGGCGTGGAAGCTGCTGGCTTCGCGCAAGCCGGGCGTTGCGCGTCCGGTTGACCCGACCGTGGTTGAAGGCGAGTACCGCGTGGTGCGCAAGCCGGTGTTGCCGGCCTCGCGCTGATCCAGGCCTTCCGCGCCCGCTGACGGCGGGCGCCATGCGTTCTAGACTGCGGGCACGCCCTTCCTGGATGCCCGCATGTCCGATGTCTCCGATGTGATCCCTGCCGTAGCCCTGCCGCGTGTACCGGTAGCCGGTGGCGGCAGCTTCCCCGTGCACCGCATCTACTGCGTCGGCCGCAATTTCGCCGACCACGCCCGCGAGATGGGCGCGGCGGTGCCGGCGGCCGATGACCGCGGCCGCCCGATGTTCTTCAGCAAGCCGGCCGATGCGATCGTGGTCGGCCACGACGATGCCATCCCCTACCCGCCGGCAACCGCCAACCTGCACCACGAAGTGGAACTGGTGGTGGCGATCGGGCGCGATGCGCCCACCGGCGAGCTGGCCGTGGCCGACGCCGATGCGCTGGTCTATGGTTACGCCGTCGGCCTGGACCTGACCCGCCGCGACCTGCAGGCCGCGGCCAAGGACAAGGGCCACCCGTGGGACGCGGCCAAGGGCTTCGACGCCTCCGCGCCGATCAGCGAAATCGTCCACGCCGAGGAAGTCGGCGACCTGGCCGCGCTGAACCTGTCGCTGGAGGTCAACGGCGAAGTGCGCCAGCAGGCACTGCTCGACCAGATGATCTGGAACGTGCCGGAGATCCTGCATGAGCTGTCCAAGCTGTGGCAGCTGCGTGCCGGCGACCTGGTGTTCATGGGCACCCCGTCCGGGGTGGCTGCGTTGAAGCCCGGCGACCGCTTCAGTGCCCGCCTTGAAAACGTGGCCGAGCGCCACGGCGTGATCGCCGGCTGACATCACCTGCGCTACCCTGCGCGCTGTCCACTTCCCCACCGGAGAAAAACAACAATGGGAATGCTCACCGAGTTCAAGGAATTCGCCATGCGCGGCAACGTCATCGACCTCGCCGTCGGTGTGGTGATCGGCGCAGCCTTCGGCAAGATCGTGACGGCGCTGGTCGAGAAGATCATCATGCCGCCGCTGGGCTACCTGATCGGGCGCGTGGATTTCTCCAGCCTGGCCTGGACGTTGTCGCCAGCCCGGCTCGGACCGGATGGCAAGGAGATCCCGGCGGTGGTGGTTGGCTACGGCGACTTCATCAACACCGTCATCCAGTTCGTGATCGTGGCTTTCGCGATCTTCATCGTGGTCAAGGCGATCAACCGGCTGTCGCGGAAGAAGGAAGCTGCCCCGGCGGCGCCGGCCGAAGAAGTGGTGCTGCTGCGCGAGATCCGCGACAGCCTGAAGAAATGAGGTATCGGGCGCCTATGGGCGCCCCTCCCACCTGTAGAGCCGAGCCCACGCTCGGCTGATCTGCAAAAGGCAGCCGAGCATTGGCTCGGCTCTACAGAAGCAGGCGAAAG
>NZ_JBHHMJ010000079.1:0-358 GCF_042136455.1 Stenotrophomonas sp. 3diitr2024 | reverse complement strand
CACTGCCGCAGGCAGCGTTGCGTACTCCTGGCCGCATTCCAGCTCCGTGCCGTTCCTGACCGCCAGCGCCGCGGCGGCTTCGCGCGTGCCGACGATACGGTGGTGCTTCCAGATGTCGGCGGTCACGCCGAAGTCCTTGTCCAGCAGCTCGGCCGCGGCAATGGCTTCGCGCAGGATGGTGCCGGAGCCCAAAAGCTGCACGCGCAGCTCGCCCTTCTTCGGCGTGCAGCCGGCGCTGGTCAATGCCGATGGCGAGATCGAGGACGGCCCGACCGAGGGCAACCTGATCATCCGTGACTCCTGGCCGGGCCAGATGCGCACGGTGTACGGCGACCACCAGCGCTTCATCGATACCTAC
>NZ_JBHHMJ010000067.1:0-4794 GCF_042136455.1 Stenotrophomonas sp. 3diitr2024 | reverse complement strand
GGGGGCTGGGCTCTACAGAGGCGGAGCCGGGTCGAGCATGGCTCGACTCTACAAAGGGCAGGCAGGCCCGGCGATCAGGCCGCTTCGCGCAACGCAGCCAGGGCGGCCAGCACGGCGTCCACCTCGGTTTCCAGCTTGAACAGCTCGCTCTGCAACTGGTCGCCCTGCTCGGCCTGCTTGATCACCGCAATCAACTGGCCGGCATCGCGTGGCGAATCGAAGCCTTCGCTCTGGATCAGCAGCGTGCCGTCACCGGCGGTCAGCTTGAAGTAGAAGCGGCCGTCCTTTTCGCGGTACTGCTTGAACTGCGGCGGCGCCATGCGGGCCACGCCGGCATCTTCGCTGGCGATGTCACCGGCACCGGACAGGTCACGCAGGCCCACCGCATGGCGCAGCTCGTCCAGCAGCGGTGCCGCCAGCTGCTCGCGCAGCTGCTGGCCACGGCGCTTGAGCAGCGCTTCGATCTTCTCCGGCTCGGCCATCAGCGCGTTGTAGCGCTCGCGCAGCGGCGATAGCTCGCTGTCGATACGCTCGAACAGCTGCTGCTTGGCGTCGCCCCAACTGATGCCGGCGGCGAAGGCCCTGGCGAATTCCGCGGTCTGTTCCGGCGTGGCGAACGCCTGGTACATCTGGAACAGCGCCGAGCCTTCGGTGTCCTTCGGCTCACCCGGCGCGCGCGAGTCGGTCAGGATCGAGAACACCAGCTTCTTCAGCTCCTCGCGCGGCACGAACAGCGGAATGGTGTTGTGGTAGCTCTTGCTCATCTTGCGGCCATCCAGGCCCGCCAGCGTTGCCACCTGCTCATCGATCACCACGTCCGGCAGCGGGAAGTACTCCTTGCCGTACACGTGGTTGAAGCGCTGGGCGAAATCGCGCGCCATCTCGATGTGCTGGATCTGGTCACGGCCCACCGGTACCTGGTTGGCCTTGAAGATCAGGATGTCGGCGGCCATCAGCACTGGGTACATGAACAGACCGGCGCTGACGCCTGCGTCCTCGTCCACGCCTTCCTCGCGGTTCTTGTCCACTGCCGCCTTGTAGGCGTGCGCGCGGTTGAGGATGCCCTTGCTGGCGATGGCGGTCAGGAACCACATCAGCTCGGTGGTCTCGCGGATGTCGCTCTGGCGGTAGAACCACACGTGTTCCGGGTCCAGGCCGCAGGCCAGCCAGCTGGCCGCGATCTCCAGGGTCGCGCGCTGGGTGCGCTGCGGGTCCTGCGACTTGATCAGGCTGTGCAGGTCGGCCAGGAAGAAGAAGCTCTCGATCCCCGGCGCGCGGCTGGCCGCGATCGCCGGACGGATGGCGCCAACGTAGTTGCCCAGGTGGGGCGTGCCGGAGGGGGTGATGCCGGTAAGGACTCGGGTCGTCATGACTGCGTGGGGTAACCTTCGATGAACGGGGCCAGTTTACCTTGCACGCCACCAACCCCGTCAGGGCCTGCGGCGCGTTCATTCACGCAACCCCGCTGGAGACGCCCGATGAAACGCCTGCTGCCCCTGCTGCTGATCCTGCCCCTGGCCGGTTTCCGCCCGGCTCCCCTGCCGCCGCCGGTGTACGACGGCGGCCCCGTGCGCATGGCGCTGGTCGACCGCGACCGCGGCACCGAACTGCGCAGCTACCCTGCCGAGGGCCAGCGCTGGGTGGCCGGCGAGCGCGGCCACCGCTACGCCGTGCGCCTGTACAACGACAGCCCGCGCCGGGTACTGGTAGTGCTGTCGGTGGACGGCGTCAACGCCATCTCCGGCGAGGATGCCGATCCCTCGCAGACCGGCTACGTGCTCAATCCCGGCCAGCGCGCCGACATCACCGGCTGGCGCAAGAGCCAGGACGAAGTGGCGCAGTTCGTGTTCAGCAGCCCCAGCGGCAGCTATGCCAGCCGCACCGGCCGCCCGGACAACATCGGTGTGGTCGGCGTGGCCGTGTTCGAGGAAGCGCGTCGCTGGCGCCCCGAGCCGATCCTGCGCCGTGGCCTGCCGCCGCCGGCTCCAGCCGCACAGGCCGAAGCGGCGGCCGACGCCAGTGCCAGCCGCATCGAGGGTTACGCCAGCAAGTCGCAGGCCCCGGCGCTGGGTACCGGCCATGGCGCACGCGAGCAATCCTCGGTACGCGACACCGACTTCGAACGTGCCAGCCGCAGCCCTGCACAGGTATTGCAGCTGCGCTACGACAGTGCCCGCAACCTGCGTGCGCGCGGCATCCTGGTCGATGCGCCCTCGCGCCTGCCGCGCGAACCGCAGGCGTTCCCCAACCGCTACGTGCCGGACCCTCCGGCCCGCTGATCGTCCCGCGCAGACAACACGACGCCCGCAACCTCACGGTGCGGGCGTCGTGATGTGGGGGAAACCGAAGCGCTTACTTGTAGTCCGGGTAGTCCTTGCTCACCGCGTCCTGGAACTCACGCACTTCCTTCTCCGCGCGGTCCTTGGCCCAGCCATAACGTTCCTGCAGGCGGCCGGCCAGATACTCGGCATTGCCTTCGGCCACATCGAAGTCGTCGTTGGTCAGATCGCCCCACTTGGCCTGGGCCTTGCCCTTCAGCTGCGACCACTTGCCGGAAATGATGTCTTTGTTCATTGCTGGGAGTCCTTGGTTGCAACGGCGTTCTTACCGTGGCTCCAGCTTCGCGCAGTCGCTGTTGAGTACCGGTCAACCGGCAATGAAATGCACGCTCACCTGCTTGAATGGTTCACTACGCTTCGACACGTACGCTGCAGAGAAACGCGCAAGCAAAAAGGCCGGGGAGATCCCCCCGGCCTTTTTGCTTTCCGTTCCACTTCAGGCTCAACGGCCCTTGGCGGCATCCTCAACCTTTTCACCGGCCTTCTGCACGTCCTTGCCGGCACCGGCCACGGTGTTGCAACCGGCCAGCAGGGCCACCGAGAACATCGACAACAGCATCAGGGCAACTACGCGCTTCATGGGCTTCTCCTTGGGTTCGCCGCTATACCGCTTCATTCGCGGATGGGATTCTTTCGCTCGGCGGGAGGGCACCAATGCCCACTGCCGCCGCGTGAAGTGCAATCTGGCGGCAGGGGCGTGGAGCGGGCGTGAACGGTTCGGCGATCCGTTCAGCAGGGGGCGGTCAGTCGCGCATCAGGGTGGACTTGCCGAACAGGCTTTCCACCAGGTCCACGGCCAGTTCGGCGGTGGCATTCTGCTTGTCCAGCAAGGGGTTGAGCTCGACGATGTCCAACGAACCCATGCGCCCGGTGTCGGCGATCATTTCCATCACCAACTGCGCCTCGCGGTAGTTCACCCCGCCCGGCACCGTGGTGCCCACGCCCGGCGCGATGCTGGGGTCGAGGAAATCCACATCGAAGCTGACATGCAGATGGGTGTTCTCATCAATGCCGGCCAGCGCCGCTTCCACGGCACGCTTCATGCCGTTCTCGTCGATGTAGCGCATGTCATAGACATCCACCTTGTGGGTCTTGATCAGGCGCTTCTCCTCCGGGTCCACCGAGCGGATGCCGATCTGGTGCATCTGCGCCGGGGTGATCGCCGGTGCGCTGCCGCCCAGACGGGTCAGCGCGTCCGGGCCGAGGCCGCACAGGCAGGCCACCGGCATGCCGTGGATGTTGCCCGACGGCGTGACATCGCTGGTGTTGAAGTCCGAATGCGCGTCCAGCCACAGCACGCGCAGATTCTTCCCCTGCTCGCGGCACCAGCGCGCGACGGCGGTGATCGAACCGATGCCCAGGCAATGGTCGCCACCGAGCATGATCGGCATGCGCCCGGCCTGCAGCTCGGCGTAGCTGGCTTCCATCAGTGCGCGGTTCCAGGCCACCACCTCATCCAGGTGGCGGTAGCCCTCCACCGGCGCAGTCCACGGGTTGCGCGGGCCATCCAGGTTGCCCACGTCGCGCACGTCCACGCCGCGCGCTTCCAGCGCCTCCGGCAGGCCCGCCACGCGCAGCGCCTCCGGCCCCAGCCGTGCACCGCGATGGCCCGCACCGACATCGGTGGGAACGCCAATCAGGGATACGGAAATGGGATGGGCCATGGGTGCCTCCTGCGGTGCGGAAAAAGAAGCACAGTCTAGCCAGAGCTGTGTGACACCACTCGCGGCGGTGCAGCAGGGCATGGGTCAGATCGCCGCGGCCTGGCAGCCGTATCCGGTCAGGCATTCCAGCGCTGGGTCGTCAGGAATTGGACCTTCCGCGATCCACCTCACATCCCGGTCGGTTTCGCCTCTTACGCAAGGCTGTTGTTGTGTCCACGCTGCGCAGGCACCCTGAAGGTGCCGCCTCACTTCCTCAATCATGGAGCACCACGCGCATGAAACATGTACTCAATGGACTTGCGGTACTGGCAATTGCCCTGGGCGGACTGTTTCCCGCCGCTGCCAGTGCACCCTCGCAACGCATCACGCATACGGTGACCACCGACGCGTATCCCATGCAGACGGCAGGCGCACGCCAGGTACTCGACTGGGTGGCGCAGCGGGTAAAGCCGTCGTTCGCTCCCCAGGGCTACGGCAACGTACAGGTGGAACGACAGGCAGTCTCCGTAGGCCGCGCGTCTGCACGCTCGGACGAATCGATTCCCGGCAAGCTGCCGGACCAGGGCATTCCCGGTGAGATCTACCGGGTGGAAAACCTGCTTCCCGACGGCTCCATCCAGACGTGGGAATTCACCTGGGTGGAGCCCTCATCCGGCCATGGAGGCGGCTGGGATGTCACCGGGTACTCCTACAAGAAGGGAAATGACCCGGTGAACCAGCAGTAGCGGAACGGGGGCAACGCGCACCGCGCTGCCCCCTTAGACACGCCGCCGCCGCGCCTCAACCGCCGC